>CAMYLW010000036.1 GCA_947259475.1 Thermodesulfobacteriota bacterium | reverse complement strand
CCAACACTCCACTACTCTATTATAAAAGCTTAAAAACCTCCAGCCAGCCTTGCCGCTCTGCAGCAACGGTCTCAATAGCGCTGGCTGAGCCGACCACTTTCACCAACCCGCTCCGTTTCACCTCATTTAGAACATCTGCAAAGTCTCTGAAATTTTTGATCGAGGTGTTGAGCACATTTTCGCGTAACAGTTGGCGCTTCTCGTCAGTTTCTTTGGTGAGATAGCGCACCAAAGAAGTATATCCCTTGGCGTCAGGGAGAAGATGTCTGTCGATCTCTCCAATGGTTCCGATGATACTCTTGGTCAGTTCATCATCCGTGAGGTCAGTGGACCGTAAGAATTTTACTGTTTCATCAAATGTTTCTATTGTCTTGATGAGATTGGGATCTCTGTAAGAGACAAAGGTTAGGGTGCCGGATAGATGATTGAATAGGCAGAAGGCACCGTAAGCTCCGCCCTGGACGCGAACACGGTCCCACAACCAAGCCGTCCGCAGGTAGCGTGAGATTACATGCGCTGAGCCGTGTAAACGGTAGCCCAGTTGATAAAGATTTGCCCCCTTGCCCACGTAGTTAACCTGTGCCGGGATGATCATTCCTTCGAAACCAGCAGGCTTGTCAGGTGACCACTTAAATTCCTGGACATCATCTGCTGGCAATTGTTTTAGAAAACCATCAAGGTGAGAATTGAACGCCGACCAATCCTGCTCGTCGCAGGTGACGTTGATGATTATGTTCTGCCGGCTCACCAAAGTTTGACGCATATGTTCCAGGCTGGCCAGTACACCGGGCCAGTCCTCATCGACTTTGCGGATAAGGTCTCGCAAGAAAAATAAATAACTAACGCCTTTCATCTGTTCGGCAACCCAGTCAGCCTCGTTAAAATGGGCCCGCAGCCTCAAGTTGACCACCTGATGCCCTTCGGGCACCAACCTCTGTTCATGCCGGGCTTTTTCCTCCATGACCATTTGCCGAAAGCGCTCCTGGTTGTCGAACTGCACCGTGAGAAGCACATCCCGGAGAATGGCCATGAGGTCACGGCTCTGAGGCAGCATGGACTTGCCGCGCAGAAAGAGCCAGGACGCCCCCCGCTCTTCGCCACCGACAGCAGAGGTGAAAGATTGAGGGTGGATTCCTCCAGTTTTGCGGCCAATACGCTGCGTGAGTGTGACGAAATCTTCCTTCTCAGTGCCCATCTCGAGAAGAGCCCGACCAAAGAGAGGGACAAAAGGCAGGTAATGTTGCTCCATTGCGTGGAGGTTGAAACCCACGTCCAGGTAAACTATAGAGCTGGTGGCCAGGTCATGAAAAAGAATCTTCGTGTTTCTCTGTTCGATGATGGTTCGAGGAATGGTCTTATTTCTTTTGTCCAAGTCGCTAAGCTTCAAAATAGGAATGGTCGCCAAGGCCTCGGGCGGATCGGGGGCTTGCTGGATGCGCTTGAGTTCGTTGGTCTGGTCAATGACGGTTTGGAGTTTCTCTTTGCTCATTGCCGAGCGGGCTGCGGCGAGGCGCTTTCGTTCTTCAGCCTCTTCTTTCTCGACAAGGGTGGGGTCAGGTTGAAGTATGAGAGTGGCGCGGTGTGCATTGTTCAAAAAGAACCTTTCGATCATGCCTTCAAAAAACAAGGAATTTGCAGCCAGCTGGGATTTTACCTTTGCAAGGGGAGCCTCAAAGGCGAGCAAGGCCATGGGGTCAGCGTCGTAAAGCCAGGTAGTAAGTGCACGCAACATAAATAACAGCCCCTGAGGATAATTTCTTGAGTTGTTTTCCCGCAGACGGAATTCTACTGTATTCAGTGCTGCCTCCACTGTGAGGGGGTCAATCCCTTCTCTGGCCAGACTGTTCAGGGTCTGGAAAATGAGGTCCTCAACACGATCTCCATTGTCTATGTTAATGCCCTTAAGCCCAGTTGAAAAATACATCTGCCGCAGTTCATCCTCGAGACCAACACCGGCCAGATCCTCGCCGAAACCTGAGTCAATCAGCGCTTTACGGAGAGGTGAGGCGGGCATTCCGAGAAGTATATAGTTGAGTATTCTGAGGGCCAGATTTGTTTCCGCATCGTCAGTCTCGGTGAGCAGCCAGTTTATGGTGAGCATCCCTTTCAGTTCACCGCTATCATCTGAGCCGGCACCGAAAGACCGAATAATACGTTTCGGTTCTTTGAACGGCGGTTGTACACGTATGGCTGAGTCAATTTCCTGGCGCTCAAAGTCTTTGAGGTAATCATTCACCAAGCGAAGCCGCTGCTCCGGGTCATCATTGCCGTGAAAAAAGATACGGGCATTGGATGGATGGTAGTATTTCTGGTGAAATGACTCGAATTGCTCGAAAGTGAGGCTGGGGATATGTTTGGGTTCTCCACCTGAATCATAACCATAGGTATGGTCCGGGAAGAGTGACTGCTGGCTGTGCTCAGCCAGAACTCTGTCTGGAGACGAGTAGGCACCTTTCATCTCGTTGTAGACTACCCCTTTATAGATAAGTGGTTTATCCAGTTCTTCCAGTTCAAAGTGGTGTCCTTCCTGCTGCAAGATGAATGGGGTTAGGCGCGGATAGAGCACGGCATCCAAGTAGACATCTATAAGATTGTAAAAGTCCTGCAGGTTTTGACTGGCCACAGGGTAGCAAGTCTTGTCGGGATAGGTGAAAGCATTGAGAAAGGTTTGCAAAGAGCCTTTCATAAGCTCTACAAAGGGCTCCTTTAAAGGATACTTGCGTGAACCGCAGAGTACAGAATGTTCTAAGATATGAGCCACACCAGTTGAATCGGAGGGTGGGGTACGGAAGATGATTCCGAAGACCTTATTTTCGTCATTGTTGACTAGGGACAATAGCTCTGCTCCTGTCTTTACGTGGCGATAAAGCTCAGCCTTAGTCTCCAATTCAGAAATGTGCTTTTCAGTAATACGCTCGAATCCATGGATGGTTTTCATCAGTGCCTCCAGGTTGCTATCTGATACTTTCCTATATAGTAAGACCGCATTTGCGCTTGTCGAGCCCAAGCCCGGTATTGCTATCTTCTGATTTTTCCATCAGCTTGCCAGACAGTTTGTCAGTTTCAGCATGTGATCCTCTTTTATGTCAATATTGACATAGTAGCTGCTTTTAACAGTGAGGTTGTTGTTGCATTTAAAGTAAAGTTTTCGAGTAATTATGTCAATCTTGACATAACTGTTTGTTCTTGACAGTCCCCTCGGATGTGCTATCTTGACCCAATATGTTTAAGCTTTTCAACCTTTAACTTTTTATCCATCTCATTTCAGTATCACTACGCTCATGAGGCGTCCACTGTCATCAGACAGAATCTCGGGCCGCAACACGTCTATTAATAATAACTATTTGGTTGAGTTTTAGTAGCAAACGCTAGACCTTAACATTGGTAAGTCAGCTTCCGTCTAGGTTTTATCTCGACCCGATAAGTTATTGAAAAACTGTTCGCGAAGCTCGGGAAAAGTATTCCGAGCTATGACTTTCAAGTCAACGGCTAATGGATAAGTAACTGAACAGACAATTAGAGGTGTATGGACCTCTAAGGCGTGAAAGGGGGTGTTAAGAGCCAGTCTAAAACATGATCGAAGTGTACCGATGTTTCATGAAAGGAGGGAAAATTAAACCCATGCAGATCACAAGAAGAGATTTCATGAAATTCTCTGGTGCTGCGGTAGGTGGCCTAGCTCTCGGTGGATTGGGTTTTAACCTTGCACCGGTAGAGGCGCAGGCCCAGACGCTCAAAATTCGCTGGGCCAAGGAAACCACCACCATCTGCCCCTACTGCGCAGTTGGTTGTGGCATAATTGTCCACACCTCCAGAGACGGATCGGGCAAGATCATCAACACCGAAGGCGATCCAGATCACCCCATCAACCAGGGCTCACTCTGTGCCAAAGGCGCAGCTCTGTACCAGTTGGTCACCACAGAGAGTCGAATCACACGGCCTCTCTATCGTGCCCCTTACAGTAACAAATGGGTGGAAATGTCCTGGGAACAGGCCTTGAGTGAGATTGCCAGGCGAGTAAAGCAAAGTCGTGACTCCAGCTTTACGACTACGAACGCCAAGGGTCAGGTGGTCAACAGAACTGATGGCATTGCCCATGTGGGCAGCGCTGCACTAGACAATGAGGAGTGCTGGGCGCTGCAGACGATGATGAGGGCTTTGGGTCTGGCCTACATTGAACATCAGGCCCGTATCTGACACAGCGCCACTGTTGCGGCTCTGGCAGAGTCGTTCGGACGCGGCGCAATGACCAACCACTGGATTGATATCGGCAACAGCGATTGCATCCTGGTCATGGGAAGCAATGCAGCCGAAAATCACCCCATCTCCATGAAATGGGTAGGCAAAGCGATGGAGAATGGGGCCACCCTTCTCAGTGTTGATCCCCGTTTTACCCGGACCTCAGCCAAGGCGGACTTCTACACCGCCCTGCGTTCAGGGACCGACATCGCCTTTCTGGGTGGGATGATCAACTACATCATCAGCAACAACCTGTATAACAAGGAGTATGTGGCGTATTACACCAACGCTAGCTTCATCCTGGGCAAGAAGTTCGGTTTCAAGGATGGGCTTTTTTCTGGCTACAACAAGAAGACCAAGTCTTACGATAAGTCTTACTGGGCCTTTGAAAATGATAAAGAGGGTATTCCCAAAAGAGACCACAGCCTCAAGAATTCGCGCTGCGTGTTCCAACAGCTGAAGAAACACTTCTCCCGCTATAATCTCAAGAAGGTCTCGGCTATTACGGGTACACCCAGGGCGGACCTGGAAAAGGTCTACCAGACTTATGCGGCATCGGGCAAGAAGGGCAAGGCCGCTACCATCATGTACGCCATGGGCTGGACCCAGCACACCGTAGGCGTCCAGAATATTCGAACCATGGCCATGATCCAGTTGCTTCTGGGTAACATGGGAGTTGCCGGCGGCGGCGTCAATGCCCTGCGCGGCGAGTCCAATGTCCAGGGCTCTACGGACCACTGCCTGTTATGGCACATTTGGCCCGGCTATCTGAAAACGCCCAGGGCATCCAACACTTCTTTGGCTGCCTACAACAAGAAGTGGACTCCGAAGACCAACGATCCACTTAGCGCCAACTGGTGGGGGAACTATCCTAAATATTCAGTGAGTTTCCTCAAGTCCATGTTTGGTGAAAATGGAACTCCGTTCAACGGCTTTGGTTACGATTGGATGCCCAAGGTCGATGATGGCAAGGCCTATTCCTGGCTGGATCTGTTTGATGCCATGTATAGGGGTGAGTTCACCGGCTTTTTTGCCTGGGGTCAGAACCCGGCCTGTTCCGGAGCCAATGCCAACAAGAACCGCGAAGCATTCACCAAGCTGGACTGGATGGTAAACGTCAACCTGTTTGAAAACGAGACCGGCTCTTTCTGGAGGGGTCCGGGTATGGATCCCAAAAAGATCAAGACCGAGGTCTTTTTTCTGCCTTGCGCTGCTTCTGTGGAAAAGGAAGGCTCCATTACCAATAGTGGCCGTTGGAGCCAGTGGCGCTACAAGGCGGCTGATCCTCCCGGAGATGCCCTACCCGATGGTGAGATCATGGTTGAGCTCATGGACAAGATCCGCGAGCTCTACCGGGTAGAGGGAGGAGCTTTTCCTGAGCCCATCTTGAACCTCAAGTGGGACTACACCACCAAGGGCAAGTTCGACTCCCACAAGGTGGCCAAGGAGATCAACGGCTACTTCCTGGCGGATGTAACCCTCAAAGGGAAAACGTACAAGGCTGGTACGCTGGTGCCCAGTTTTGGCTCCTTACAGGCTGACGGCACCACCTCCTCGGGCAACTGGCTCTACTGCCAGAGCTACACCGAGAAGGGCAACATGGCGGCGCGCCGCGGCACCGAGGATAAATCCGGCATCGGCCTCTACTCCGAGTGGTCCTGGTGCTGGCCGGTAAACCGTCGGATCATCTACAACCGGGCCTCGGTGGACCGTTATGGTCAACCGTGGGATAAAGAGCATCCGGTCATCAGCTGGACGGGCAAAGGTTGGGCCGGCGATGTTCCTGACGGCGGCTGGCCGCCCATGTTAACCGCTGCCGGCAAGCTGAACCCCAAGACCAAGTACCCCTTCATCATGAAGCCCTATGGTCATGCCCACATGTTCGGGCCGGGCCGCGCCGATGGGCCCTTTCCGGAGCACTATGAGCCTCTGGAGTGTCCCATTGAGAAGAACTTGATGAGTGGACAGTTCATCAATCCCACCATCAAGGAGTTCGGGACTGCTGCTGACACCCGGGCTACCTGCGATCCGCGCTACCCAATAGTTGCCACCACTTACCGGGTCACCGAGCACTGGCAGACAGGTGTTATGACCAGGTGGCAGCCGTGGTTGCTTGAGACCCAGCCCCAGTCCTTCTGCGAGATGAGCCATGAGTTGGCAAAGCTCAAAGGGGTCAAGAACGGTGATAAGGTGACTGTGGAGTCGGCGCGTGGAAAGGTGGAAGCGGTGGCCATAGTGACCGTACGTTTCAAACCTTTCAAAATTGCCGGTACCACTATTCATCAGGTGGGCTTGCCCTGGTGTTTCGGCTGGGTCACTCCGAAAGATGGCGGTGACAGTTCTAACCTGCTCACTCCTTCCGTCGGTGATCCCAATACCAAGATCCCGGAAACCAAAGCCTTCATGGTGAACGTTAGAAAGGCCTAAAAGGAGGTGAGACCTGTATGGCTAGTAAATCGTTTTTCATAGACACCACCAAGTGTACGGCTTGCCGAGGCTGCCAGGTGGCCTGCAAGCAGTGGAACAAGCTGCCGGCTACCAAGACCTACAATTGGGGGAGCTTCCAGAACCCAGCAGATCTCTCCTTCAGTACCTTTAAGTTGGTACGGTTCCGAGAGGTGGATTCCGGGGGCAAGGTCAAGTGGTACTTCTTCCCGGATCAGTGCCGGCACTGTCTCGAACCCCCGTGTAAAGACACCGCGGAGGGTTTCGTTGACGGGGCCGTCATCCAGGATGAGTCCACGGGTGCCGTCATTTATACGGGCAAAACCCGGATGTTGAGCTCTTCGAACTTTGAGGAGGTCCGGGAGTCATGTCCATACAATATACCCCGGCAGGATCCAGGCACTGGCCTGGTATCCAAATGCACCATGTGTTTCGACCGAGTGGGGAATGGCCTTCTTCCTGCATGTGTCAAGGCCTGCCCCACTGGGACCATGAACTTTGGTAACAGGGGTGACATGCTGGATATGGCGAACAAGAGAGTGGCTGCGCTTCAGAAGAAGGGTTACAAAAAGGCCCAGCTTCTCGATGCTGATTCTATTCGTGTCATCTTCCTGGTGGTGGACGATCCGTCGATCTACCACAAGTTTTCGGTGGCGCAAAACGATGTTGGCATCAGTCGCAAGCTGGCGTTGCGCAAACTCTTCCGGCCCGCCACTGGACTCATTACAGGTGTGGCAAAACTGTAATGCGTGATGGAAACCTGGTGATCCAAATAAGGTCGCGCTAACCCTGGGGAGGGACTTTGTCCCTCCCTTTTTTTGTGTTTGCTTAGCACGTCGAAATCTGATCATTTGGCCAAGTTTTGTGGGAGCGGCTTTGAGCTGCGACTTCTCGCACCTGGACTAAATAAGCGAGTGTTTTACATGGAGTAGGGGAGGGGATTAACCCCTCCCTTGCAATCCTGCAATCATAAAAGGGAGAGGCAGGGACGAATGATTGAACCACTAGATGAATTTTACCAGAGAATGACATACCGGCTCAACCAGCTAAGGCAAGAGAGGAGCGAGCTCGAGGAAATCCTAACTTTTTATGACAAGGTGCTCGCAGCGCAGCAAGAAACTCAGCAACAAACAGCAATACCAGAAATAGACCTCCCGGAAGAGCGGTTAAGATTGAAGGTCGAGGAGGGATTTCCCCTCATCGATCGTGGAGATTTTCAGGTGGATAGAGATTCCTCCAGGGAACTTTTCCGGAGGATCTGTCATCTTTCGATGGAAGAGAATCCAGTTCTGGCAGCAGCTGGAAGAACTTTACTAGAAGCAATGGATTCCGGTAAGCTCGATCTTGTTAAGCTGAGCGCAGCAGTCCTGCAGAACGATATCAAGGTGATTGAGGGTGTAGCAAACGATTTAAAGGTTACGATCCCCGCTGTTCAGGCCCTGACCAAGCTCAGTCTACAGCCTTCCCTGTTGGCGTCGGTGCAAGCTGTTGCGCAGCGGGCTGCTATAGATGACTGGCAATACGGCTACTGTCCCGTCTGCGGGGGAGCACCTGCTATGGCTGCTTTGGTGGGTGAGGAAGGTAAGAGGGAGGCCCTCTGTTCATTCTGCGGTCACTTCTGGCAGTTACCCCGGCTGATGTGTCCCTTTTGCAGTACCGATAAACAGGAAAATCTGCGCTATTTCCACGGGGAGGGAGATGATCTGTATCGGGTGTACGTTTGCGAGCAGTGCCGTGGTTACCTCAAAGTGATGGATACCCGCGAGGCTGGAGATGCCAGGACCCTGGCTGTGGACGACGTCGCCAGTGGACATCTTGACCTGCTGGCCGAAGAGGAAGGGTACCAGCGCAAGGCCCCGAGGCTTTTGGGAATCTAGAGCCGTCGCTGAAGCTCCGGCGATTGCAGATTTGAGATTGATCTACATTACAGGTATAAGACTCCAGAATCTACAATCTACATTCTGCAATCTAAAATCGTCATTACTTCTCTAGCTTTCCTAGCTCGCGGAAGAGAACTTCCAACTTTGGTCTCGTGTTGATATCGTGGACGTCTATGTAGCGGATAATTCCCTTCTTATCAATAACAAAGAGAGACCGTTCGCTGACGCCATCCGAGCGTAAGATCCCGTATTTACTCGCCACAGCTCCGTGGGGATAGAAATCGGAGAGCACGGGAAACCACAGAGTTCCGCTTCCCATGCACATCTGGTTAGTCCAGGCATAGAGAGTCGGGATGTTGTCCACAGTGATACCCAAAAGGATGGCATCGCTCTGGTCAAAGTATTCTTTGGCAATGTTGTAACCAGGCCATTGGTCTGAGCACACTGGTGTCCAGGCAGCGGGGACAAAGGATATTACCACGTTTTTTTTGCCGCGATACTGACTCAAAGTAGTCTTTCCGCCTCGAACCGCCGGCAGAGTAAAATCAGGTGCCAGGTCGCCCACCTTTACTTTGAGGACACTATCTGTAGGTTTCAGTTTTCCCACCGAATAGATGTTCTCTTTGAAGTCCGGGGACTGGGCATAGGCTGCTGCAATCCAGACAAATATGACCAGCAAGCCCACTATCCATATATGTTTTTTTCTCATCATGGTTCTTCCTCCCACCTAGAGCCCGGATAACTTGACCATCAATTTGAGAAATTTACCGGCATCTCTGAAGCCACCCAGTTTGGAATAGAAGACCTCGCTGCTTCCATCACTTTTTAGCCTGACACCAATGAAATATGGGGTTCTCACTTCACCCACTGCCTTGTGGATTGAGTAATCCTCGTCGGAAAAGAGGGGAAAAGGAACCTCGTACTTCTTCCGGAAGAAGTTCACTTCAAAGTCACTGTTTCCGGTACCAATGCCGATTAATTTTATCTTGTTTTTGAGGTCTTTTCTGGCCTGCATGATACGATATAGTTCGTTCACCCGGAACGCTTCTTTTTGGCAGAACGGTCAGTACATGTTGAAAATTTCAATGATTACAACCTGGGTCTCGATTTCTGCAACCGCAAATTGGCCGCTCCCGGAAAGCCCCAGATAGCTCCTGGCCTGATCGTTGTCAGGCACGGCAAGTTTGAACGAAGGCAGAGTCTCACCTGTGGCTGGAGGCTTGCTGGCGGTTAGGGCTGGATGAGTAGCGACTAACAAAAAAGCGAAAATACACACATATGACACCAGTATTTGCTTGAGCTTTGTCAACATGAAGTCTTCCTCCCTTGACTGTTTCCGAAAGAGTGATCTGCTTACTTGTAGCTG
>CAMYLW010000035.1 GCA_947259475.1 Thermodesulfobacteriota bacterium | reverse complement strand
AATGAGCGTAGGTGACCTGCTCGGCAATCTTCTCCAGCCCGCGATGCAGGTAACCTACATCCGGCCGGCACAGGTGGATCACCTCACCATCAGTGCGGAGGATGAAGCGCAGGACCCCATGGGTACTGGGGTGGTGTGGGCCCATGTTGAGGACCATTGTCTCGGTTGTTAATGGCATCAACCGCTCTCCTCGGCCAATACTCCTTCTATTTCTTCCCGTGTGGTACTTATTCCTCGGTAAACTTCAGATTCTTGATAGTCTTTCTGCAACGGGTAGCCTTCCCAGTCAGGGGGAAGGAGCAATCGGCGGAAATCATCATGGCCCACAAAATGGATGCCGAACATGTCATAGACCTCTCGTTCCATCCAAGCCGCGGCAGACCAGATGCCGGATACTGAATCCACCCTCAAATAGAAATGGGGAAAGAATGCGGGTCGGTCCAACTTGACCTTGAGAATAAACTGGTGACGTTGCCTTAGTGAACAAAGGTGGTAGACCACCTCCATCTCGTCTTGTTCCCCCATGTTGTGTACACCGCTCAGACACATGAGGGTGTCAAAGGCGAGATGAGGGTCTCCCTTCATGTTGATGGCCAGCCGCCGCAGTTTTTCTTTGGGAATGACCAGATAGGGGTCTCCAGGCTGGTCGTCGACCCAGACCAGATCAGCCTCTCCAATGATGCTCTTGATCCTTTCGAGGATACTTTGCGCTTCCACTATGGACTCTTCACCAGGAATCGTTCAGTGCGAATTTTCTCTTGGAGCTTCAAAATGCCTTCCGTGAGCGCCTCAGGCCTGGGCGGACAGCCGGGGACATAGACGTCCACGGGTACTATTTTGTCCACTCCTTTGACCACCGAGTAGGAGAGTTGAAAAAGGCCGCCGCAATTGGCGCAACTGCCCATGGCAATTACATATTTGGGTTCAGCCATCTGATCGTAGAGGAGCCGGAGCCTGGAGGCCATTTTATAGGTGAGGGTTCCGGCCACGATCATCAAGTCAGACTGCCTGGGAGTGGGACGAGGCACTGAACCTATGCGATCAATGTCAGTGCGCGGCCCGCCGGTCTGCATCAGTTCGATGCCACAGCAAGCCAGGCCGAAGAGAAGGTACCAGACCGAGGAGAGTCTGAACCAGTTAAGGGCTCTATCCACTGTGGTAAAAGCAGCGCCAAAAAAGCCTTCAGAAGGCATTTTGTTGTAGAGGTGAACCATCTCGGTTCTCCTTGGAGGGTCTTGGATGATAGATCAAACGGTGATGGGTTTTTCCTCCTCCAGCACCACTCCCTCTTCCAACTCCTCAGGTACTTCCTTGGTCCACTTAAGGTCACCTCGGTTCCACATATAGATCAAACCTAAAAACAGGATTCCTACAAAAACCGTAATTTCGATGAGGGCAAACAAACCGCTGCCAGCCTTTAGCCACTTGTCGTAAACAGAGACACAAGGAAAGACTAACACCAATTCGATGTCGAAAATGAGGAACGCCAACGCCACCGCATAGAACCTGAAATTAAAGAGTATCCAGGCTGAACCCACAGGCCGCTCGCCGCATTCATAGGTGGTGAACTTGTCGGGGACGTCCGAAACTCTGGGGGCAAGCAATCTGGAAACTGTAATGATCACGAATGTCATTAACAGCCCCAGAATGATAAAGATAAAAACGTTGGCAAAGTCAAAAAACACAGTACTCCCCTTGCCTCACCAAGTAGCTTTGGCTACCAAATCTCGCGAGGATACAGCAGTTCCCAAAATCTTCCGTAGTTTGCTCTTGTGGTCATGCCCATAATGTAGGCGGACACGGGGGAAGAGAAGATTTCCAATAAAACCATATGTCGAATATATACTGACCAGCTAGGAATAACACAAATTTATATGGGTCGCAACTGGTAGAACAGGAAAACGAAGATACCGGCCAGCGAGAATCAGGACGGAGTCAATCCGGACGCTAGTGCGAACTCGAGCAGGAGAACCAACAGAATCGAAGAAATTTTAACCGATATCACTGTCAAAAGCAAAGAGAAACCCAGCCGAGATCACCATGTTTGATTACCCCAATATTTTGGCCCGCTCCTTCACAAATAACATTCTTGAACGCATTCATTTGCCAATTTTTTCTTTTTCTGGTGTATCCTTCCTTGTTGTTGTAGCATACTCAACTTTCGGCTTCCCAAATGAAACTGGATGTGTTTTAGATGGCGGATTTTCAAAGTACACAGCATAGAGGGAAAAACTACTATGAACCTTGAGAATGTACCTGAGGAAGAATCGCTCGATCCCGCTGATTGGCAACAGATGCGCGGTTTAGGTCATCGCATGATAGATGACATAATGACGTATCTGGAAACCGTTCGCACGCGCCCCGTGTGGCAGCCTATTCCGGAGAAAATTAAAGCATATTTCAAGCAACCTCTCCCAGTAAAGCCACAAGGGGCTGAACAGGCCTATGAGGATTTTTTGGAATGTGTGCTCCCTCATCCAATGGGGAATATTCATCCGAGGTTCTGGGGCTGGGTTATCGGCACCGGAACACCTCTTGGTATGTTAGCTGAAATGCTTGCAGCTGGAATGAATCCCAACGTAGGTGGTGCCGACCACGTTGCCAATTATGTCGAGGCGCAAGTACTTGATTGGTGTAAAGAGATGCTTGGCTATCCTGCCGAGGCCAGTGGCTTGTTGGTCAGTGGCGGTTCCATGGCCAACCTGGTTGGTTTGACCGTGGCACGAAATAGCAAAGCTGAGTTTGACCTGAGAACCCATGGTGTACATGCTGCGCCACGCAAAATGACCCTTTATGGCTCACAAGAGACTCACAGTTCTGTACAGAAAGCTACAGAACTCCTGGGACTGGGCAGTAACGCTTTTCGACAAATACCAGTCAATTCGGATTTCAAGATCGACATATCCGCACTGGAAACTGCCATCTTCGAAGATCGCCAGGAGGGTTATCAACCAATTTGCATCATCGGCAACGCCGGGACTGTGAATACCGGTGCCATAGACGACCTGGATAGACTTGCTGACATCTGCCAGCGAGAAGGATTATGGTTTCACGTTGACGGTGCCTTTGGCGTACTTGCTGTCTTGTCTTCAGAACTGCGCCCCCTATTGGTGGGCATGGAACGGGCTGACTCACTTGCCTTTGATCTGCACAAATGGATGTACATGCCGTACGAGGTGGGCTGCGCCCTGGTTCGGCAAGAAGAGGAGCACCGGAGAACTTTTTCGCTTACACCCGACTACTTGACTCATTCAGATCGCGGTCTGGCAGGTGGTTCAATCTGGTTCAGCGACTATGGTGTCCAATTATCACGTGGCTTCCGGGCCCTGAAGGTCTGGATGTCCATGAAAGAACATGGCGCCCAAAAATATGGAAGATTGATCCAACAGAATATTGACCAGGCTCGATACCTAGCCAGCCAGGTTGAAGATATGAGTGAGCTTCAGCTATTGGCTCCTGTACCCCTCAATATAGTCTGTTTCAGATTTGTGGCCGATAACCTTGACGACGAGTCTTTGAACGATCTTAACAAAGAACTTCTCATTGACTTGCACGAGAGCGGGGTGGCTGCACCGTCATATACTGTGATTGACGGTAAGTATGCCCTGCGCGTGGCGATTACCAACCATCGGAGCAAACGGGAAGACTTTGAACTTCTGGTGAGAGAGGTGATACGCTTAGGCAGAAAATTGTTGCACTCCGGTTAATCTCGAAGACTCTCGTGATTTTCGGAAAAGATGCGATTTAGTGTTGATTGTTGGGCTAGTTGTTGATACCCTGCGTTGGAAGTTAACGATTGGGCGGTTATAGATTGCGGGGAAGAATTCATCAAGAAAGTGAGCATTTGTCACTCCAAATGCAATGATCGGTAGGAAATTCGTAATGTTAGCATAGATTCTAGCGGCTCCTGCAAAGTGCTAGGTTTGACATGATTGGCATTTTTTTGTTTTTGCTTGCTACTTTTAAGGAATACTTCTGCGACCCAACCCACCCTTTCTGTTGCTGCACCGGAGTAGACCCCTGCCCCGAAAAAGGACCAAGTGGTTGGTATGTTTAGAAAAACACAGGATCTCAAGGGCGGGGATTGCGCTTTTGGACACTCTTCCGGGTGCTGGGGTGCAACTGCCAGAATATGACCCCGTTGAGTGATTGCAGGAGAGAAAATAATGGCGCAGGCAAAAGCAGGGGATACAGTACGAGTTCACTATGAGGGACAATTGAGTGATGGAACTATTTTTGACTCTTCACTTGAAAGGGAACCAATAGAATTTATCCTAGGGCAGGACACGGTAATCCCAGGATTTGAACAGGCAGTAATCGGTATGGAAGTGGGGGAGTCTAAGGATGTCTCAATTCCCCCAGAAGATGGCTTTGGCGATTATAGTGAAGATTTAGTAGTCAATATTGAAAAAACCATGCTTCCTCCTGATATTAATCCAGAGTTGGGTATGCAACTGGAGGTTAGTTCAGAAGAAGAGGAAGAAGAAACTCCAAGAGTTTTTACCATAGCAGACATTGCTGAAGACTCAATAACTTTAGATGGCAATCATCCACTTGCGGGCGCGGAAATTGCTTTCAAGATTGAGCTACTGGAAATTTTGTAGATCCCTTATTCGGATCCGTTTCCAAGGATCATCTCCCTTCTAATTGCGGCGGCTTTAGAATAGGGAGCATCTTAACACTTTATCCAAGGAGGTCAGAAACATGGCTGAAGGAACTGTGAAGTGGTTTAGTGAACGGAAAGGTTATGGCTTTATCGAGCAGGATGACGGCGGGGACATATTTGTTCACCATTCGTCCATCAACATGGCCGGGTTTAAAACTCTCAATGAAGGTGACCGGGTAAGTTTTGAGGTGGGAGAGGGCACGAAAGGTCCCGCAGCCCAGAACGTCACAAAGATTTAGTGGCAACAGATCCTTTGCCCGGATTCAAGTCAAAGAAAGGTGGCACAACTTGCATAGTTTTGAAAAAAGGCTCAAGCGACTCAAAAGAGACTTCCAAAGGAATGTTGGGCCTTCAATAAAAAGACATCGTTATTATTTGAGTAAAGGTGAGAGAAGCAGGCTGAAACACGAGAAAGCTATAAAGCGGTTGAACAAGAAGAGACGCAGAAGATCATACGGGTGATAAGGAGAGAAGGGAAGACCACGAAGTCCATAGTGATAAGCACCTTAAAAGCCCCTTGACATAGCCACACAAAGGTGTGTCAGCAATGGGGCTTTTAGTCTTGATCCCGAAGCAGGAGACCATCTTCTGCTAAGGTATGACATTCGGATCCTGGCTGCTCCATATTGTCCACAGACTCCCACTCTTACACCGTTGCAGGATTCTTACTGCAAACGTCCTCTCCGGGATTCCTCTGTTCTTTCTTCCCCAAGAATGCCAATTAGTGGATTTTTTTTACCAAATCTATGAACTTCCTTGCCACGATTCTTCGATTAGCTCAGGTTATAATTACAGCTAACTATCAGAAACTCCAGTGAATTTCCGCAAACTCTCAAGCTGGTATGGTTCTTGTCTAACCTAACCCTGATATTTCACGAATTGCTGTCGCGAGACCGTGGAGAAGGGTGTGCCACCGGGCACCCGCAGGGGATTGGAGCCGAGGCGTACTTGAACAGTACGTCGCAGGGCCCGATACCCGAGGACGCCCGGAAGGACGCTCATATCCGCGGTCGCAGTAGGCAATTCGTGAAATATCAGGGTTAACTGTGTAATCCCACCATTCTCAATCCAAGATGGTCTCATGGAACGCAGGAAGAATATAACTTCGCATTTCGCTGGTACTAAAGCTGTTTTACTATTTTCATTGGCTATTTTTTCCTGGCAGTACTCGACTATTCCCTCGTTTTCAGCGGTTGTAGCACCCCCTGCCCAAAAACACCAGGTTCGCGATGAGATCAGGCCTGACGACCAGCGAGTTCCTTCCCAATCTGACTCTGCCGCAACCTATTTCTCTCAGGGATTGCAATATCACGACCTTGGGCGTTGGCACAAAGCCATAGAGGCTTTCAAAAGGGCCACTATAATCAAGCCTGATTATGAACTGGCCTATTTTGGTTTGGGCATCGTATATTCCCAGCTGGAAACGTGGGAGAATGCCCTCACGTCTTTTAAAAAAGCAGTCGAATTAAGCCCCGATTATGCCGCAGCCTATTTGGGACTTGGCATAGCCTATACCATGCTTGGTCGAAACAGCGATGCGGTGGAAGTTTGTAGAAAGGCGATCCGAATCAAACCTGGATATGCCCAGGCACACTATGCTCTGGGATTGAATTACTTAATGCTTGGTGACAGAGCATCAGCGTTAGAGGAACACATAATTCTTGAAACCCTGGACCGAGATCTGGCCACCGAACTCATTGATCTGATTAACCGCTAACTGCACATCATGAGATCAGCCTTGAAAGATCCCACCTGATGAACGGTTTCTCGCCTTGCTTCCAAACCTCTAGTGTGATAAGCGAATATCAAGATTTAAATGGAGAGGGAGGTCCATTGATGAAAAGATTATTCAAATGGTCAGCTTTTGCTCTATCCGCCAGCCTTATTTTCTTCTCTTGCACGCCCACAAAGATAACGGAAACCTGGAAAGACGATGGGTATCGGGGGGCGCCGTTCTCCGATTTGTTCGTCATTGGGGTGGCAAAGGAAGAGAAGACGAGGCGCTCTTTTGAGAACAAGTTCGTGGAGAAGCTCAAGGCGGCAGGAATACAGGCTGTTGCGAGTTCGTCAGTTATGCCGTCAGATCAAAAGATAGAAAAAGCGGCCATACTAGCTGCAATTGAAAAACTAGACATTGATGCCGTGCTCGTAACGCGTTTGATTAGTTTGAAAGAGGAAGAGATACGTAGTCCGTCGACGCGCGAGTATGGGGGACCCGGTGACTATCACGGAGGGTATTATAGAGATTACGGCACCGCCTACGGTTATAGCCGTCAGCCAACACAATACACTACCAGCGTAAGGGTAGGTTTGGAAACGAAGCTTTACGATGCCGGAACGGAAAAACTGATCTGGGCAGCCACATCCAAAACCGCAAACCCAAAGTCAAAAATCGAGCTCTTTGACTCTGTAATCGAGGCGCTGGTCCAGGACCTCAAGAAGAACAAACTGCTTCCTTGACCCTCTCCCCTAAACCTACCTAGTTCATTTCAGATGGGTGATTTTTCTTGACATGGCCTGCCCTGGAGGCCTAATTTAGAAAAAGGGTAAATCTCTCATTTTGATACATCTTCTCCCGACCATGCTCGCTGGACTGTACTTTTCAGACTACAGACTCTCATCACGGTGTTCCCTACTCCTTCTTGGATAAAAGTTATAAGGGGAGATTCCCCACAGGTGCGGACATAAAGTCTCAAAACACGAAGAATCCAGCTAAGACAAGAAGACCACGATTTCTTGAGTAGGAGAGGAATATGGTCAAGAAGGAAAAGTATAAACTTATGGTTACCAGGAGAGAAGCGTTCGAAATTGACGACGAACCTGACCACTCCATGATGATCGTTGAAATGGAGGGGGAACCCATTGAGTACCAAGTGGGCGTAGCCGGCGAGTTTGTTTCCCGGCGCAGTGTTACCGTCCATGACCGGGTCAGGGGCTGGGGCCTTATGGAGGGTTATGTTATGGCCCACTTCCAGCATGGGACAGCCTACAGCCGCTTCAAGGGGAGCCGGGATGGGCTTAATAAAATAACCGAGGGGACATGGACGACTTACCGCGGGACTGGGAAGCTGACTGGAACTCAAGGTGCAGGTAGATTCAAACTAGTACCAGCGGAAAAGCAGGGCGAGTTTATTCTTCACATAGAGGGTGAATACGAAGCAGCGTGATCTCATTCCTCTCCTGCCTCATAGGTCAACCTAATCCCCTCTGGGCATGCTACTATTTGCTGCCCCTCATACTTACTCCACTCAGCTTCAAGGCCACCGCGCCAATCGTGGGGATTTTTCCGCTATCTTGTAAAGGTATGCGTAACTCGGGATCGATGTCGATAGTAATGTCTTTATGGAATCCAAGAAAGGAAAAGTTCTCCGCATTTTTCAGGTCTGATTGTAGAGGCTGAGCCTCGAGGGTAACCCTGATGCCATCCACCTTTCCCTTTTTCCGAACTTTACCCTCCTCCCTGGTCTCAGAATAATCAACCTCAAGAGTGTGCAATCCTTCAACCCTCATCCGTAAGCGATGCAACTGCTGCTTGCCGAAAACGCAAAGGGACAGGCTGTCGCCACTCTTGTCTATGTGAGCGGCAGACAAAAGATATATGAGGAGCATAGGATCCGTAACCTGCGGGCATCCTAGTTGAGTCAGATCGTAGGGGTAGAAGCTTGTCCTGGCATCAGTCCATGTTGCCGGATCTCCTGAGGCTTCCCCCTTAGTACTGGGCTTTGTCCGCAGCCGATGAACTCCTTCCCGACTGAACCAATAGGTTCTTTCGATATCATCCTTTCCGCGACGCAATCGAACCCTATAGAGAGCTGCTGCTCGATTGGCTTCAAACAAAACCTGATTCGATAACGTTACAGGTGAACTGAAAATATGATCAATGACCCTATTTACGCTCATGTCATGGACTTCTTTGCCTGGCGATGGCAGCGGGATGGACTGGGGATTGGTTCGCCAAATTGATTCAAATTCGGCTGTAGAGAAGGGAGCCAAGCGAACGTCAACTTTGACGTCGACAACAGCCCTTTTGGCTCTAAAAGATAACCTACTCCAAAGCACCTGATCGGGATCCAGTTTGAGATGGCTAAACGATTGGCCCCATCCTAGGCCAGCGAAATACATCAAGGCAACGAAAGCTAGTATGCAAACAATTGCCGACGATATTTTCCTGCTATCCATTTTCACTTTCATCTCAACCAATATAGAAACGTTTTCCTCCAAGCGATAGGTAAAATCGGTTCTGCTCTTTGTCCTCTTGAATAAACTCTGCCAACTGATAGTAGGCGGGGCGCAGGAAGCGAGCCGGGATCCCACCCTCAATTACTCTGCAATAAAGCACGTTTTGCTCGCCAATCCATAGACTTTCTGGGTCCAAAGGCTCTTGCGTCTCGAGATGTTTTATGGCCAGCAGCAACTGCTCTGGTTTATCTCCTTCTCTTTCTGCTGTATGCAAAACACCGGTTATGACCAGGGGGGTGTCCTCTACTTCCAAGTAGCAACGCTGCTTTCCCATCTGGATGATATACAGCCCACTGGACTCGTCCCTATCCAGGTGTTGGCACAAGTGGGAAACTATGTCTGCCCGATGCATACGGCTGCCCTGATAATACCAGTCCCCTTCCCTATCGATCACAATTCCGCAAGGAAGCAGTTCACCTTCAGAGAGCGGTAGTTGGGGTTCCATCTCGTCGGGCATTTTGTTTCCGTCACCTATAACGTCAAGTATGAGGTGTCAGGTGTCAGGAAAGAGAGACACAAAAACTGAAACCTGAACACTGAAACCTTAATTCTGGATTCTGAATTCTGACTACTAATTTAGTTAAAAGGCTTTCTTACTATCTAGCAACAACGTCACCGGTCCGTCATTGACCAGTGATACTTCCATCATCTCCTGAAACCGCCCGGTGGCTACGGTCACGCCCAGGCTCCCGGCATGCTGAACAAAAGCCTCGTATAGTTCTTCGGCTTTAGTCGGTTCCGCCGCTGATATAAAGGAAGGCCGCCTCCCCTTTCGGCAGTCACCCCAAAGGGTGAACTGTGAAACTGCTAACAGGCCGCCACCCACATCAAGGAGGGAGCGATTCATTTTGCCCTGCTCATCAGCAAAGATTCTCAGATTGACCACCTTCTCTGCCATATAGATTGCATCCCCTGGCCCGTCATCTTGGCCCACTCCGAGAAGAACCAGGATGCCATGGCCGATACTGCCCACCTTCTGGTTCTCAACCTGTACGCTTGCTTCGCTCACTCTTTGTACCACTGCCCGCATAACTCGTCCTCATTTGTCATCGCGCATCTGTCATTTCACATCCTTTATTTTTGATATCCGTAATTGCTAGAACGTCATACTGAGAGACAGTCTTCAAGATATGAAAAATGTGAA
>CAMYLW010000034.1:5576-15671 GCA_947259475.1 Thermodesulfobacteriota bacterium | reverse complement strand
TGCGGCGAGCCTACATATAGATATCCGGGCAGTGACGGAGGCGGTGAATTGTGGGCTTACAATCGAGGTAGTGGAAGATTCTCGGGAACGATGAAATTCACTGGCCCCAGACTCACCTCCATTTCAAAAACTGGATATGGTTACAGTCAATAATTCCCCCCGACTCCGGGGGGGGGGCTTTGGTCCATGAGCCGACCCGAAAGAGAGACAGCAGATTTGCACTGAAGAAATGGTTATCTGATGCATCGATGCAGCCAACGGCAGGGTCATTAATGACGCTGCCTTTTTTGTGTTTCGTTAGATCTGGGGAACTTGCAGTGCTCGAAAATCCCCCCATACCCCCCTTTACCAAAGGGGGGTTGCACTCAATCTGTTCACGGAAAAATTAGTCCTCCCCCTTTTATAAAGGGGGACCGAGGGGGATTTAGGTATGTCGAAGTTATTCACCTAGCTGATATTTGAGAATTGGAGTAGAGAACTAATGCAGCCGAGAATACTTATTGTAGGAACCGGGGCAATTGGTGGCTTTTACGGCGGTAAACTGACCCAGGCCGGAGCCTCTGTATCAACTCTCTGCCGTTCGGATTATGAATTGGTAAAATCCAAAGGTATAACGGTCACGAGCACTTTGGGGAATTTTCATTTCACTCCAGAGAAAGTCATACGAGACCTTGGTGAATATGGTCCTCCCCCCGATTACATCCTGGTCGGGCTCAAGGTGCTTCCTGAAATTGACACGGCAAAGATCATCAAAGAGGTGGTGGGAGCGGAAACAGCCATCGTTCTTCTCCAAAACGGTGTTGAGATCGAAGAACCCGTGGCTCGAGCCTTCCCTGATAACGAAATCATAAGCGGCCTGGCCTTCATATGTGCGACCCGCACCAGCCCTGGCCACATAGATCATACCGACTTCGGTCGCCTGGTTATTGGCCGTTTTCCTGCGGGTAAATCGGCCAAAGCCGAAGAACTTGCCACACTTTTTAATGACTCAGGGGTGGTGTGTGAGGTCAGCGAAGATGTGGTGACTGCCAGATGGAGAAAGCTCGTCTGGAACGCGCCCTTCAATCCCATTTCAGTTCTGGGCGGCGGTGCGGACACCAAAACGATGGTGGAAAACCCAGAATCACTAGAGCTCGCCCGGAATGTCATGGAAGAGGTCTGTCTCATCGCCGAGGCTGCCGGCCATCCCCTGCCAGAGGAGATAGTACAACAAAACATTGATGGCACCCGGGCCATGGCACCTTATAAGAGCAGCATGCTGGTTGACTTCGAGGCGGCAAGACCCATGGAAGTCGAGGCCATCCTGGGCAACGGACTCCGGGTAGCCAAGAGACATGGCGTCAGCGCGCCCCACATGGAGAGCCTCTACGGGCTGCTAAAGCTCGTGGACAGCAAGATTCGCAGTCAAGAAAGCTAAACCCTAATGTTGCATACCCCCGCCCGCAAGATCACACCAATAATTATGCTGTTGCCCTACCGAACTGCTTATCCTATACTGTCAGCCCAAAACCGTACCTCGGACTCGGACCTCTCAGAGTTTTTATAAGACAATTTAAGACATTAACCCTGGTTGCGTCGCCTTCGCGGTAATGGTTGAGGCAGCCGCGAGTGCTCACACCTGTGCAAAGAAAAACCATCAGGTGAATTATTGAAAGCAAAGGAGTAGGTGGATGAATAGCAGGATGAACAACTGGTTGATTGCTCTCATAACGACCCTTCTGTTTACAGTTTCAATGTGGATCCCTGATGCCCTATACGCTGCCAAGCCACCCATTGTTCGCATTGGTATTGTTCAAGACGGCTCAGAAGGTCGCCTGCCGGACATAAGAGGAATGGTTAAGGAAGAAATTCTCAGGGTTACTGCAGGGGAATTTGACGTTCGTTTTCCAGCCGAGATGACAATACATGGTAACTGGAAGAATGCCAATATCAAAAGGGCCGTAGACACCTTGCTGGCTGACCCAAAGGCCGATCTCGTAATTACCCTCGGTCATCTATCAACGAACTACGTGTGCCACAAAGGGGAATTGCCGAAGCCGGTGGTTGCCCCCATCGTGATTGATGCCAAGCTGCAAAACCTGCCTCTCAAAGACGGTTCCAGTGGAGTCAAAAACCTCAGCTACATCGATCCATTCGTCAGCTTTGAACGAGATATCAGAGTTTTTCGAGAAATGGTTCCTTTCCACAGCCTGGTGGTTCTCACCCATAGGGAGGCTGTGGAGTCTATTCCCTGGCTTGAAAAGAAATTCCGTCGTATTGCCCAGGAATATACCATCGACATAACTATTGTTCCGATTGAATTTTCCGCTGACGAAGCCCTGGCCGCTTTTCCTTCTGACACCGACGCAGTTTACTTGTTCCCTCTTGCGGAGCTTCCACCTGGAGAGTTCCGCAAGCTTTTATACGGACTAATCTTAAGAAAGCTACCAAGCTTCTCCCTTCTGGGTGGAGAAGATGTTGAAGCCGGCGTGCTCGCCAGCGCTGCACCCAAATCGGAAATCTCTCGCCTCACTCGAAGAATTGCCTTGAACGTGCAACGAATCCTCCTGGGAGAGAAAGCCAGTACTCTCAAGGTGGCGTTTCCCGTCGGTGAGAAGCTCACCATAAACATGGCCACCGGTCGGGTCATCGGGTTCTACCCATCATGGAGTGCACTCACAGAAGCAGAATTGCTAAACGAGCAAGTGGAACGAGTGGAGCGGCGACTTTCTCTGGAAAGTGCGGTGCGCGAGGCTATTGCCGCAAACTTGGATCTGGCTGCACAGAACAGAAATGTTGCCGCCGGCGAACAGGTGGTAAATGAGGCCCGCTCTTCCTTGCTGCCCCAGATAGACCTTGACGCTCAAGGGGCAGTAATTGATGACGACAGGGCGGAATCGAGTCGTGGTCTGACGCCCGAGCGCTCTTTTACAGGTTCAGTCACCGCCACCCAACTCCTTTACGACGAAGACTCCTGGTCAAACTACTCGGTGGAAAAAAAGCTCCAGACTTCCCGTGAAGAGCAACGTGACACGGTGGAACTCGACATCATCCGTAACGCGGCGGTCGCCTACCTCGATGTGTTGCGGGCCAAAACCCTGGAGCGGGTGGAAAAAGACAATTTGAGATTGACCCGTGCCAACCTGGAGCGTGCTCTGGTGCGGGTTTCCGTTGGCATTGCCAATCGTTCCGAGGAGTTTCGCTGGCAGAGTGAGATTGCCACAAACCGGGCAAACGTGCTCTTCACCCAAGCCAGGACCCGTCAGACTGAAAATCGCCTGAACCGGTTGCTCAACCGACCCTTGGAAGAACAGTTTGCAACTATCGAGACAGACCTCCGCGATCCGCTCCTCATTGTGAGTGACCCGCGCCTTTTACCCTATGTGGACAACCCTTTTAACTTTCGCATTTACCGTGATTACGTGGTGGAAGCAGGGTTAAGAGTCGCTCCCGAGCTCCTCGGCTTCGACGCTGCCATCGCCGCCCAGGAGCGAATCCTGGTAAATGCCAAGCGAGCCTTCTGGCTGCCGTCTTTTGCAGCCCAGGGCACTGTTTCCGAGTTGTTGGCAGAAAGTGGGGAAGGGAAAAGAAGTAGTTCTCAATCGGACTTAGACGACACTGATTGGAGTGTAGGGGTTTTTGCCACTTTCCCCTTGGTGGAGGGTGGAGGCAAATTTGCGACCATCAAACGGACGAGAGAAGAACTGTCGCGGCTCCAACTGGAACGAGAGGCAACGGGAGAGCGGATAGATCAACGAGTCCGCTCAGCCCTACACCAGTCATCCGCATCTTATCCCAACATCCGGCTTTCCCGTTCTGCCGCGGAGGCAGCGCGGAAGAATCTCGAACTGGTGACGGATCAGTATGTGCGCGGCCTGGTCTCCATTGTTGATTTGTTGGATGCCCAGAACTCTGCCCTGAGAACGGATCAGGATGCTGAAAATGCGGTCTACAACTTCCTCATTGATTGGATGGATGTGGAGCGTGCTGCTGGTAGATTCGATTTCCTCATGACTCAGGCCGAAAGAGAGGAATGGTTCCAGAGACTTCAGGAATTCTTCAATACGGCTGGAGTAGAACCGATAAAGAGATAATGGAGTGATGGAGTGATGGAGTAATGGAGTAGTGGAGTAGTGGAGTACTGGAGGGTTGGAGTGGTGGAGCCTATTAAATCCCAAATTTCAAGCACCAAATTACAAACAAATCTCAAATTCCAATATCAAATGACCAAAACAGGTTTGGAATTTTGAATTTTGGTCATTGTTATTTGTTTGATATTTGTGATTTGTGATTTGGAATTTCTATTACTCTGTCCCTGTTCTGTGCACCTTCTCAGCCAGACTACGGTGTCACCTCCCCCTTTTCTTCTTTCACCCTGAAAAACATCGTGTATAGCACTGGGACCAGCACCAGGGTCAGCAAGGATCCGGCGGCAAGGCCGAAGCTGATCACTACACCCATGGCAAAAAACATGGGATCGGGTGGGATCATCAGGGAGACCAGCCCGAGAATGGTGGTGAGGGTCGTCATCAGCACCGGTTTGAATCTGGTTATGCAGGCGGTTAAGACCGCATCGTAAGGCTTGGTCCCACCATCGATTTCATTTTGAATCGAATCCAGCAAGACAATGGCATTGTTGATGATAATACCCGCCAGACTGAGAAACCCCAGAATCGCCATGAAGCCAAAAAAGGCACCGGTAATGAGCATTCCCGGAGCGGCTCCAATCAAAACAAGGGGAATGGTAATGAAAATGATCGCCGGTTTGGCGTAGGAATTGAACTGCCAGACCATGAGCAAGATCATGGCGGCCAGGGCGTAGGGGATGAATATAGCCAGTGCATTCTGTGCCTTGGCAGAGTTCTCTGATTCTCCACCCCACTCCCAGAAATAACCGGTCGGGAGATCCTGCATTATTTCATCCAGGGCCGGCAAAAGCGCCTCTTCGAGTTCTGCTGCCTGCAGCCACAAATGCTTGGCCTCTACGGTCACCGTCGGCAGCAGATTTCGTCGATAGATCTGATTGTACATGGTTTCAGACCTGAGATCTGCTACCTGGGTGAGGGGCACGCTTTCGTTTCGTGTCGAAGAGTACACCTCAACCGTGCGAAGCCGGTCAAGGGTCTTGCGTTCTGCCCCTATGGCCCGAAACATCACAGGTATGGCCTTGTCTTCTTCCCGATAATCCGTGATAGGGCTGCCGCTGAAGAAGGCGTTCAGGCTGTTGGCGATTTCCTCTGAAGTGACACCTGCCCTTCTCGCCCGGGGCTGGTTGATGTCAACCATAACTTTCGTTACCCGGTTCTCCCAGTCATTGAAGATGCCGGTCGTTCCCGGTATATCTCTCATCGCCGCCATCACCCGCTCGCTCAGCTCGTAGATGGCATTGTGACCGGGCCCGGAAATACGAACTTCCACCAACCCCGTCTCATTAGCTCCCAGCCAGAATTTTTTTATGCGCGCATAGGCTTCGGGAAAATTCTCGTCAAGATACTTGCGGGTCCTGTCCATGGATGGCAAGATGGAATCATTGTCTTTTGTGGTCACAAGGATATAAGAAATATTGGGAGCGGGGGCTCGAGGACCAAATGTCTGAAAAAAACGAGGACCACCGAAGCCCACGTAGGCGGTGGTTCCTACTACCTCAGGGTTGGCGTTTTCGTCCTCTAGCCATTCAATAAAACGAACCGCTGTATGGTCCATGGCATTGGAGCCGTAGCCGGCCGGAACATCGAAATAGATCATGTACTGGTTCCGCGCCGAGTCGGGCATAAACTGCACCCTCACTAACCCCATGAGGGCGACAGACCCCACCATTAAACCTGCCACCACACCGAGGGCAACAACCCGGTTGTGCAAAGCGAAAGTCAAAAGCCCCTTGTATCGCTGATACATTGGTTTTTGGTACTGGGCCTGGATCTCCTCTTCAGTGAGAGCCTTGGGCTTCAAGAACCAGTAGCAGCTGAGCGGGGTCACCATAGTGGCAAGCACCCACGAGGTCAACAGCGTGATGGCAAGCACTGTTGACATGGAACTCAGGTATTCTCCAGTTACGTTGGGAGCCATGGCCAGCGGCACAAATGCCAGGATGGTCGTCAACGTGGAGGTGAGCAGTGGGAGCGCCAGGGTCTTGCCTGCATTGATGGCGGCGTCCCTCCGTTCCTCCCCTTCCAGCATCCGTCGCCCTATTTCCTCGGCCATGACGATGCCGTTGTCCACCAGAAGCCCGAGGGATATGATCAGCGTGGCCAGGGTAATGCGATGGAGCTCGATACCGAGCACCCGCATGCACACGAGGGTTATGATCATGGTAAGGGGAATAATGGTCCCCACGATGAGCCCGGTACGCAACCCCAGGAAAAGTATTACCACAACAAGCACAGTGACCAGTGTCTGCACGAGATTCATGGCCACACCGTTGACCGACTCTTCCACGTACTGCGCCTGATAGAAGGCGATGTCCACCTTGTAACCGATGGGCAACCGGTTTTGCCACTCCTCAACTCTTTTCTGAACCCGGGGAGTGAAAGTTAAAACATTGACACCCTCTTCCATCTGCTCCACCCCTATGATGATGGCGGGCTCCCCGTTGAAGTAGACCTTATTCGTCGGCGGGTCAATGTAGGCGCGCTTTATGGTAGCAATGTCCTTGAGATAAGCAACCTCGTTGGATGCGGGCAGTTTTATGACGACGTCCTCAATATCCTTCACGCTCTCGAAATTTCCACTGGGCTCAACCACCAACTCCACGGTTCCGGTATCAATGGATCCTCCCGGCAGAATGATATTCTGCTTCATCAGGGTCTGGGCAAGTTCAGTGGGGCTGAGCCCATACTGTGCCAGCCGAGCGTTGGAGATCTCCAAAAAGACCCTCTCATCCTGCACTCCATAGAGTTCCACTTTCCGGATGCCCTGGATGGTGTAGAAATCGTCCTGAATATCTCTCGCAACGTCACGCATCTCGGCCATGGAAAAGCCTTTGGCTGTCAAAGCCACAAGCACGACGGACACATCCCCAAACTCGTCGTCGACAATAGGACCGATGGTTCCTTCCGGCAGCTCCGCCTTGACGTCGTTCATCTTGTTGCGCAGGTCCTGCCAGATCTGGTCCATATCGAAAAACTTATCCCACACCTTGACATAGACGATGGAAACACCCGTGGTGGACTTGACGTCGTAAATGTCCTCCACTTCCGGAATCTGGCGGATGTATTCCTCCACCTTGCGGGAGATGAGATCCTCTACCCGGCGAGGAGACATACCGGGGTAGTAAGTGGTTACCACCGCATCCCGAATGGTAACAAAGGCGTCCTCCTTACTGGGGAAGTTCGTAAGCATGCCGAGGCCGGCAATGGCCAGCACGGCCACCAAGAGCATCACTAAGCGCGAGTTGTTAAGAGAGAATCCGGTCAGGTTCATGCAAAATCCCCTAAGCGATTGCGGAATGCGGAATGCGGATTGAGTTCTTGATTAGCATTTTATTACTTACAATCCAAAAACAGAGATCCGCAATCCAAAATGTGATCACTTTTCTTCCTTCATCAGGTTCACTTTCTGTTGGTCAGTCAGAAATTGAACGCCGGCAGTGGCTATGATGTCCCCGGCCTTGAGAGTCCCAGGCTCAACGATTATGTCGTTTTCGCGAAGATTTAACACCTTTATTGGAATCTTTTTGACGGTGGAACTCTTTTCATCATAGACAAAAACAAAGCTTGTTTTCTCCTCGCCAACGAGAATCGCGGCAAGAGAAACTGCGAGGCCAGTCACTATTGGTTCACCTGTTTCCGACTCCGGAATATACTGAAAGGCAACTTCCACTGACATGCCCGACCTGAGCTCTGGAAATTCCTCCTGCAGCTTCACGGTCACCGGGAAGGTAGTGGCCGCTCGTGATCTCGACCCTACCTCCGTGAGTACCCCAGGCACCCTGCGGTTGCTCAGGCCAGGAAAGACAACGTCGGCCTCGTCACCAACATTGAGTCGTAGCACCAGAATCTCGGGTACTGCCGCAGAAACTTCGAATCCAGATTCCTCTCCATCCAAGCCGAAAATGGCTTTGCCGGCTGGGACCTCCACGTAGGGCTCGATCTCTTTCACAGAGATAATACCGTTATATGGAGCCTTGAGCTGGGTTTTGCGCAGATCACGACGTGCCAGCCCCAGTTGAGCCGTTGCTGCCTTTACCTGGCTCTTGGCACTGTCGAAGCTGGCCCTGGCCTCGTCCAATTCGGCCTTGCTGGCGTTGTTGGACTCGTAGAGAGCAACATATCGCTCGTAGTTGGCTCGCCTCTCCACCACGTTGGCCTGCGCTTTTGATAGCCCGGCTTCCGCGTCTCTAACCCCGAGCACGAAAGGTTGTTGATCCAGCTCAGCCAGCACCTGGCCTTTCTTGACCTGGTCGCCCAGTTTAACTTCGACCTTCTCAACCGTCCCACCCACGGCAAAGCTGAGAGCTGTCTGGTCCACAGGCTTGGTGGTGCCTGAGATCATCCTTACCTGCTTGGTTGTGGTCTCGGCCACTTTGATCCACCTGATCGAGCGGATGACCTCCGGCGGCTTTTCCTCCTTGCCGCAGCCAAAGGCTGCCAGCATCGGAACAAGCAAGCAGAGGGTGAAAGCGAGAAATTTGCTCCTGCCGCAAATAGAATGAAACATCAAATCACCTCCAGGGTATCGAAAGGCGGGCTGAACTCCGCATAACCTAATGCCTGATTAAATCACAGATAAGATCGTAAGGATGATCTTCTTTGTCAAGCCTTTTGCATTTTACTCGAATCCCGGAAGAAGTAAATAGAGTACTAACTCAACCACACGTATTGATAAGGTCTCAAGGTGAAAGAATCAGTTTTGAATTTCTCTCCCGAAATTAAATCTTCCATCTGTTCTGGAACGTGATGGCCCAACAAGGAAAGGGGAACTTCTGTTGAGGAAACATTGGTAAGAGCATAGATCGTTTGCTCTTTGCAATACCTCTTTATGGCGAACACCTTTGGATCAATTTCGAGTATCTCGAAATCAGCGTTTGGGTGAAAAGCCTGCTGTTTTTTTCTGATCTTGATCAAGTCAATGTATGAGAAGAAGATTCTGGAGCGAAAAGACTCAGGATCTTTCAAGTCAGACATGAGGTTTTCCACATCAAGTTTTGCCCGGTTTATGGTTCTGGCTCTTCCTGTTTGCTTTACCCCCTCCAGCCAATTGCGTGAACCGAGCAGGCTGTGAATATATGTGGCCGGTACGCCCGGAAGCACATATTGTATTGCCTGTGAAGCAAGAAATTTTTCTGCCTGAGTCGATTCACTGTCGGCTAGAACAGCGTCAACATAGGTGATGTTAAGCTCATAAGGGCTGTCTGAGCCATCCGGATTCCGCTTGTACGAAACCTGTCCGCCATTGGCTTTCACCACTTCAGCGAGCGCATCGATCTCCTCTGGCGGCAATATGCCTTCCAGCGGGCGCACACCAATACCATCGTGGGATGCTGTGAAATTGAAAAAGGTGTTGCTGGCAGATTCTAAATGGAGACCCTTGGCCCAGTCAGTCAGAACCGTACCGTCTTCTTTGAGGAAGGAATAGAACAGCAGCGGCGGCAGGGTAAAATTGTAAACCATCTGGGCCTCATCTTTGCCGTCTCCAAAGTAGCTGATGTTCTCCTGGTGGGGTACATTGGTTTCCGTAATAATGATGACATCCGGGGCAACCAGATCCAATATACTCCGGAAGAGTTTCACCATGTCGTGGGTCTCACTCAAATGGATACAGGTGGTGCCGATTTCTTTCCACAGGTAAGCGATTGCATCCAGCCTCAGTATGGTAGCACCCTGCTTGACGTAAAGAAGCAGCACTTCTATCATCTTTTCAAGCACATCCAGGCTTTTGAAATTGAAATCAATCTGATCGGCACTAAAGGTTGTCCACAAATGGACGGTGCTGCCATCGTGTTTCTTGTATTCACTCAAAAGCGGCAATGACCTGGGACGGGTAACCATAGACAGATCAGTGGAAGGATCCACTTCCATGGCAAAATCCACGTAGCCTTCTTTGCCTGCCAGGTAATTTTCAAACCATTGTCCCTTTAAAGAAAAGTGATTCACCACATAATCGAACATGAGCTGAAAA
>CAMYLW010000034.1:0-5564 GCA_947259475.1 Thermodesulfobacteriota bacterium | reverse complement strand
AAAAAGGGTAAAAAATGCACGGTGGAGATTGCATCCTTTAGATAGGTGTTGGCAAAATCATGAAGCGTGACCAGAGGGCCCTGCCCTTCTCCCAGAAGAGAGTCACCATAGGTTATCAACACCACATCTTCTTGGGAGAAATAGTCCTCCTTGTCGCTCTTCTTGACGGAAAAACTCTCAATCAAGGGCATAATTCTTTCAAGGGCCAACTCCCCTTCCCTGTCGCCGTAGATTTTTTTCAAAAACCATTTGACTTCGGCAAAGTTACCCATTCTTAAGCTCCCATTTCAGGTTCCTAACTGCCGCAGCAGATGCGTCTTGTGTGTGCTAAGATCCAAACAATTCAGGATATTTGATGGCGGTGATGTCGAGTCGCCTGCTTAGCACGTCGTAAGAGAAGAAACGTTTGCCCAATTCGTAATTATGCTCCACCATCTCCTGGCAGAGCTTCGGCTCTGCGAGAATTTGTTTTGTCTTTTCAACCGCATCTTGCGTCACATAGCCGTCGAGTTCGATTACTGAGAAACCCTTGGGCTTTATGTCTTTGGTGTAAATTGAATAAGTATTCACCGCAATCGGTTTACTGAAATAGATAGCTTCCAAAAATGCATTGCCGAAACCCTCAAAGGTGGAAGGATATGTTACCAGGTCGGCATAAGGATAGACATCGTCGAGGGTGTAAATCTTTCTTCCATCTTTGCTTCGGCCTCTTTTCTCATTAATGATATCTGAGGCAAGAATCAGATCCACCTTGAGGAAATTTGCATATTCTTTGAGTCTGTCCTGGTAATCGAAGCCTTCGTCACCCGCATCGTGGGAGATAACAAGTTTCGCTTTCATCCCAAGCCTACACACCAATTCTATGGCATGTTCAATCCCCTTGCGCTTCACGACCCGAGTGGGCTGAAGAACAAAGAGCTCATCATCGGCAATTCCAATGGCTTGTCTAACATCAGAGGTGTAATCATCTGGAGGTGGCGGCGGATTTTCGAAATCCATGATATTGGGAATGACCCGTGCTGAAATGCCGGTTCTAAAGGCTAATTGTTCCTCAGCATACGAATTAATGACCGTGTGGCTGAGGGTGGGCAGATTCGGGGGGAAGGCCATATTCAAGTAATCGGAAACAGCGTTTATGCTAAACCTGTCCCGCTCCCAGGAAAAATCGTGATGGTGTGCTGTTGCGGGCATTCCCGTTTCCGCAATAACCTCGGTGATAGCAAGGCCCAGAGGAATATTCATCGGGATGGTGAGGGAATTCTCCGGCATCAGCAAATCTATCTTGAATTGCTTTATAAAGGAATAGAGATCATCCTTGAGTCTACTTTTAATCTCTTGAATCTTCTTGGTCAGCGAACGAGGACGTGTGGTGACACCGAAGCAGGCTTGCTGAATTTCTTGGATCTCGGGATGGTTGAAATGGGCTTCTTCGGCAAGATATGACCTCTCTGGGGGACGGTCCAACTCCCCAGCAAAATAGTAACAGGTGAGACGCCGCTCCTCCATAACCTGTACCCATTTGTCAGACTCCAGGGAAACGCCGTCTGTACCTGCCAACCGGGTGGAGACGATGCCAATTCTTTTTACTCTGCTCCTACCCCACATTCCAAATTCCATCTTGACCTCCTCGCTCAGTTCGAATTCTCTTGAAGTAATGAATCAGACCGATATTTGAATTACGCTCAGAAGCAGGGCTTTATTTAAGCGCTACTGATGATGTACTACCTCATTGGTGGTTGTACATCTAGAAAATCCTCGAAGTATTTGACCAGACCTTGCAGGTTTGTCTAATATGGTTTTGCATAGTTGTAATTATTCTTTATCGCATGTCAAGATGGTGTCCTGACTTTGCTACAATACAATAGCGGTGGAGATGAGATTGTGCAATCAGCTACAGTGCACGCAAGGCAGTACAAACTTATCTAACCGAAAGGGAAATCAACATGGACCTGAACCTACTTTCCTCTTTGGCTGTGGAGAATGATACCAAAGTCGTGCTGGTGGTCATGGACGGAGTGGGTGGTTTGGCTGGACCGGAGGGGAAAACTTCGCTGGAAGCCGCCCACACCCCGAACCTTGTTCGGCTACGACCCGTTTCAGTATATGATCGGGCGGGGCGTACTGGACACGGCCGGGACACCGTTCGTATTCGAGCCGGGTGACATGGCCAGCCGACTGAATTTTGCCACTTTGGCGTCCGATGGCACCATTTCGGATCGGCGCGCCGGACGTATTCCAGACGAAGAAGGCAAACGGGTGACTGATTTGCTTGCTGAAAACATCAAGGAAATCGAAGGAGTGCAGGTGCTGCTTCAGCACGTCAAGGAGTACCGAGCCGCAGCGATTTTTAGAGGAAAGCAACTGGACGGTCGGCTCTGCGACAGTGACCCGCAGAAAACCGGCTTGAAGCCGCTGGAAGTTGCGCCTACCCAGGAGAACCCGACCTCCGAGGCTGAGGAAGGTGCACGACTGGCCAACACCTTCATCGCCAGGGCGAAAGAAGTGTTGGCAGAAGAAGCGAAGGCCAACTTCGTCATGATGCGCGGCTTTGACATTTATGATCCCCTGCCCAACTTCTGCGAGCTTTTCAAGTGGCGAGCCTGCGCTGTGGCCGCCTATCCCATGTACAAAGGTGTGGCCAAGCTGGCCGGCATGCGAGTGATCGAGGAAGGACAATCCACGGTGGAGGAAGAATTAGATCTCGTGGAGCGCGAACTTCCCAACACCGACTTCCTCTTCCTCCACATCAAGAAAACGGATTCCATGGGTGAGGACGGTAACTTCCAAGGCAAGGTGGAGGTGATCGAACATTTCGACCGGTTGTTGCCGCGCCTGGTGGATCTGCAGCCGAATGTCCTCTGTATTACCGGAGACCACTCAACGCCGTGCAGCCTCGCCAGCCACTCCTGGCACCCGGTCCCCATCTGCATCGCGGCAAAAACTGCCCGAATGGACGGCTGCCAGACGTTCGGTGAGACCTCCTTTCTCACCGGTGGCCTGGGCCGTATAAAGAGCACGGATGTGCTGCCGTTGCTTCTGGCCCATGCGGAAAGATTGATGAAATACGGGGCCTAATGGAGATTGATGAAAGGCACAAGGCGCAAGGCGCAAGGCACAAGGAAGAAAGTACAGCACCTTTTATAACAATTCCTGTAGGAGCAAGCTTTGCTTGCGATAGAAGGATATACGAGTTGCGGGATTTCGAAGTGCGGATTTGAGAAGGCATAGAGCAAAATTCAGGTTTCAGCTTTTGTGTTTCTCTTTCCTGACACCTGACACCTGACACCTGACACCCTGAGATTTGGTGTTTGGGATTTGGGGTTTGGGATTGAGGATTGAAGGACAGCATGGAAACAGAGATCAAGCCAGGAGCGAAAGTCGAATTTTTTGAGAGCAAAAAACTCCTGTGTGCGGTATGCCTGGAGGTGAAGAACAGCCGGGTGCTGGTGCTGACTGAACAAGATCGCGAGGCTAATGTTTCTCTCAAGCGAATTCTTCATATTGATGATGAACTCCTTGATGTCGAACAAAGCAGGACTCAGTTGGTGGCTGCCCTCCAGGAGGCGGCAGCGAGGCGCCAGAATCTCATGAACCGCGTCTCCGTGGAAGAGTTGTGGGATTTGCTACACGAGGAAGAAGGAGGATTCGATAGCCAACACCTGGCAGAAATGTGTTTCAATGAAGAGATTACTGCAGATCATACCTCGGCTGTGTTTAGGGCTCTCCTCACAGATGACCTCCACTTTAAGTACAAGGGGGGGCTTTTTTACGCCAACAGCCCAGAAAGGCTCGAACAGATAAGAATTCAGTATGAACGACAAGCCCAGAGGGAAAAAGAGTTGGCAGAGGGGAGTGCTTGGCTCGCAGCAGTGTGGAAGGGTGAAGCAGCCGTAGAACTCGAGAATCGGGAACACTATGTACAAATGCTCCAAGATTTCTGTCTCCTGGGTAACGAGGCCTCCCGTGCCTCAGGGCGTATTCGAACTACTGGTCAAGTTGGGTGTTTGGAGGGTGGATGAAAACCTTTACCTTCACCGTTTTGGTATCCAACAAGAATTTTCATCTGGCATTATCGACGCTGCCGCTCAGGCTGCCGGAGATTTGAGGGGTACGAGTAACAGGGATGAGGGAGGCTTACGTGAGGACCTGACCTCAATCTCCGTTCTAACCATCGACGGATCTGCGACGAGAGATTATGATGACGGGCTCAGCATGCGTGCAGTGGAAAATGGCACTGAGGTGGGAATCCACATTGCTGATGCAGCAGCGGTAGTTTTTCCTGATAGTCCCTTGGACAACGAGGCTCTGGAACGGGTTACCTCCCATTATTTACCAGATACCAGAATCCCCATGCTGCCTACAATGATTTCTGAAGATGTCTGTAGCCTCAGACAAGGGGAGGAACGGTTGGCTTTGAGTTTGCTGGTTCGCTTTGACAGTGAGGATCAGTTGCAAGATTATCGGTTTGCTCCAAGCCGGATACGAGTCCAGCGACAACTTACTTACTCAGAAGCCAACGAGTTGGTGGCAACTGAAGAGGATCTTGGTAAACTTTACCGTCTCTGCACCCGACTCCGGCGACAGAGGATTAAACAAGGAGCGCTTCTCTTACCACTGCCCGAACTCCGTATCTGGGTGAACAGCAATAACGATATTAATATTGGCAAGCTGGATCGTGAGACTCCTGCACAGCTGATAGTCTCCGAGCTCATGATCCTAGCCAACGGTTTAGCTGCTAAAGCGCTGGCCGCCAATAATGTTCCAGCTATCTATCGCAGCCAAGAGAAACCCCAAGAGAATCTCGTGGGTGAAGGCACTGACGATCTCTATCTCAATTATTCGCAGCGCCGTTATCTGAGCCGAGCCGAACTGGGCGTTAAACCTAAACCACACAACGGTCTGGGCGTAACCGCATATACCAATTGGACGTCTCCCATCCGGCGTTATATGGATTTGGTGGTTTTACGGCAGCTCAAGAGTATGGTGCAGGAAAAACTTCCTGTCTATACGCTGGAAGCCCTGGAGCCAATTGTTGCCAGGATAACCATTGGTCAGAGTCAAGCTTTGCAAATGAAAAGGGAATGGACAAGATATTGGATTCTTAAATATTTGGAAAAAGAGCAGATCAAGTTCTTGGACGCTCTGGTCTTGAGACAGGGCAGGAGAACTTACAATTTGTTAATACCAGAGTGTCTGTTGGAAGCCAGGATGCCTCTGGAGGAGGGAAGGGGCTTAAACCCCGGAGATCATTTTCGCGTGGAGGTAGTACGTGTGAGTGCCAGGGAGGAAGTATTGAAACTGAAGATGGTATAAGGGGACAGCAAGCAGCGGGCAGCAAAGCCGAGGCACTAAGCACTGAGCACTAAAAACAGTTTATTCTTAAAGATTTCACTTGGCAAAAGCCAGAATATGGTTTTTCCTGTTTTCTGACACCTGACACCTGACACCTGACACCTGACACCTGACACCTGACTACTGACTACTGACTACTGACTACTCTTTCCCTCACCACCTCCCTGCATCAGATAAGCCTCTATCAGCTCGTCCAAATCACCATCCAGTAC
>CAMYLW010000033.1 GCA_947259475.1 Thermodesulfobacteriota bacterium | reverse complement strand
TGAAACAGTATGAAGCCATGGTGGATATGATCGTTTCTGATGAGGTTGCCGCTTGAATAGGGGATGATTGAGCAAAATCTGGAATGAAAGACGCGGCAGTAAGGATGTTCCATGAGCGAAGTAGCAACTGAAAAAACTGAAAAAAAAGAAGCAATGAAAAAGCTCCGAGAGAGCAGGCAACACATAATCAAGGCGACTTCAACCAGGGTGAAGGAAAATAGAAAGGCAGTAAAGGCCATCAAAGAACAACTTAGAGATGAGGCCAGGACGGTGCCTGAGATCGCCGGGGCCACAGGTCTCGCCTCAGCTGAAGTGCTGTGGTTTGTAGCTACTCTGAAAAAATATGGCGAGGTCGTTGAAGGAGATAAGGACGGGGGCTATTTCCGCTACTACTTGGCGGATGCTGCGAGCTAGGGCAATGGTAAGAGGCACCAGTGGGTGCTCGTTATTTCCGTTGGTGGAGGGTAGATAATGGCTTTGGTAGATCTTGAATTTCCTGAACAATTAGAGCGCTTTGGCGTGGATACCACCTTGGAATGTTTCAACTGTGGCACCTGCACTGCAATCTGTCCGCTCATACATGAACATTTCCCCAGAAAGATCATTCGCTATGCTCAGCTAGGCGCTAAGGATCGAATACTGCAGGAGTCTGACGAACTCTGGCGCTGCCTCCACTGTGGGCTCTGCTCCTATACATGTCCAAGAGAAGCCAACCCTGGAGAACTCATTTTAGGGTTGAGGCGATACGTAATCGCCAACTGGAGGGGGACTGCTCATGTTTAAGCCAAGAGATATCATTGAGCTCATCGCCGACAACGTCAGGAAAACGCGGAATCCCTTCGGGGTGCCCAACGTCTTGATGAACAGATGGTGGAAAGGTATTGATCTCCGCACAGAAGGAGATGAACTGCTCTTTACCGGACTTATGTATCAGTCCGTACCCTACATAGAAATGACAACGCGACATCTCGAACGTTATGAGGACAGCGCTGTTGCAGACTATGTTAAATATGGCAAGTACATGCCCAAGACTCTGGTGGGACTAGGATTAGCCTTGCTCAGTTCCAAAGAAGAGAAGAAGAAATCCAACGATATGCTGCATAGCATTGTCAAAATTCTAACCAGGTCCAAGGTTGATTTCTGCTATAAACCCGAACTCGACCATTACAGTGGCGTTTTACTTTATGATCTGGGTGATATCGACGGTTTCATGAGCCATGCTCGGTTTGTTGCCGACAGATTAAGAGAACACGGTGTTAAGAAACTGATTACGGTGGATCCGCATACAACGTACGCTCTGAAGGTTCTCTACCCTAAATATGTGGGCGAGACTTTTGAAGTGAAGACCTACTTTTATGTGGGCGAGACTTTTGAAGTGAAGACCTACTTTGAGCTGGTAAATTTCCGGGGAGAGAATGGCACCAAGCAGGTCACCCTGCACGATCCCTGTATGTATGGCAGGTACCTGGAAATGTCGGATGTGCCTACAAAAGTCTTGGAAAACCTGGGCATTGAATGCGTACCGGTAAGGAATTCAGGGACGTTCACCAACTGCTGCGGCGGCCCGGTTGAATCTGTTTCTCCAAAGCTCTCAAGAGAGGTACTCGAGCGCAGGGTTAAAGAATTGCAGTCCACTGGCGCACCCATCGTAGCAATGTGCCCCATATGTATGACACATCTTAAGAAGGGCGGCGTTGAGGTGGAAGATCTGTCAACCTTGATTGCACGCTGCGCTTGACACTGCAGTTAGTGACCATCCAGAAATTGTACATAAGTATGTCATCCTGAGGAGTCCCGCCACAGGATGGACGACGAAGAATCTCGCAGTTTCTGGGTGCCGAATAGTTGAGAAGGTTTGAGGTCAGACGGCAAGAATAAACCAAAGAAAGGAGAATGAAGATGGCGGAAACTGAAAAGATGGTCTACATCGTAACGCACGCGGGAGAGGACCCGGAAAGAGCGACCTTTCCATTCATGCTGGCAACTGCGGCCCAGGCCATGGAAGTCGAGGTCGTAGTGGCTTTACAGGGAGTATCGGTCTTTCTCGCCAAGAAAGGCTATCTGGAGCACGTCTTAGCAGCCGGTTTGCCCGCACTCAAGGACTTGGTGAACACTTACCTTGAGTCCGGAGGCAAGCTACTCATCTGTACACCCTGCGTCAGAGATAGAAACATTGAAGAATCTGACTTGATCGAGGGATGCGAGTTGATTGCTGCAGCGAGACTTAACCAAGAGATTCTCAGTGCGAACGCAGCTCTAGTTTATTAGGTAGGTCGGGAAAAAGTTTGCCGGGCGGTAATAATTTCCCCCTCCCCTTTAATTTTTCTCGCTTAGGGGAGGGGGATTATTTTAGATCTGAGGATCTAATTGTTTCAACTTTTGTCAATCCGAAACCGGGAACCCGCCCGAAGGGTGGGAGTCCAAAGGACAAATCCACAATCTTAAATCTACAATCTCGCCTCTCCCTCCTACTCTTGAGGAGAGGTGATTTCCCTCACATACTCGACAAAATAATCCGAGAAAATCCCACCAAGTTTGTTGGTAGAAGCAAACTGCCATTTCTTCGGTAACTCAGACTTAGCTTCGCTTTTCCCAGTAAAATGTAAAAGAAAGCCAACAGAGTCGCTCTTGCGTTCTTCCTTGTCACGAATATAAATGTCTAAGTGGAACATTTTTTCTCGTAGATGTGGCGAGGGAGGGGTTTTAACAAAGAGGTACCCAGCAAATTCTCCGCTCTCTTTTTCGTGGATAGGGGTGATGGCGTAGGTAAGAAAACTCATACCAGCTGGGGATATTTTAGCGACAATGTCTTTCATGTCACCGTCTTTATCCTCGGCTTTGATAAAGATTTTCCAGACCTCACCTGGCTTGGCGTTTTGAGGTGCATAAGAATCCAAGATAACCGGCTTGTTTCCTGGGTCTATGGGGACAAGTTTCCATAGTTCACCACAGCCGAGTATGGTTGTGGTGAGCACCAAGACTAACAGGTATCTTTTCATAATTAACTCGTTTTTCTAGTTGTCCTTCATCAAAAAAACTATATTTCCCCTCCCCTGGCGGGAGGGGATAAAGGGGAGGGGGAGGAGGTTAATTGGATCCGATGGTTCACTGAGTCTTGACCAGGTGTAAGCAACGGCTATAGAAAGTGAGCTCCTTTTGCACGGAAACACTGAGGGTTTCACAGAGGGGCAACAGACCGCCATTGTTTATGAAACTAGCATAATTACGGAAATGGCGCCGGCCGGCCAGACGCTCAATGAACCGACACATGGCAGCTGCAAGGTTGGCTGGTGAAGGGACTCGATAGTCCACCAATATGACATGAGGCGCTAGCCGCTGCATCTCCTTCAATACTGGAAGACGCTGGCTTGCCTCCATTTCGTGAAGGACCATGCAGGCAATGGCATAATCAAAAGAACCAGCCGAAAAATTTTCCAATTTCGCCCCATCGCCGAAGAGAATCTGCACATTATTGAAACCACGCGTCCGAGCTTGCCGGTCTGCAAAAGACCACATCCGCTTCGAGGTCTCAACCCCCACCAGTTCCGAGCCCACGTCAGCAAGGGAAAAAAGGAGCTCGCCTGTGCCGCAGCCGATATCGATGAGAGTACTGCCAGGCTTCACCTGGGAGCGCACCAATCGGTGAACTCGTCTCAGAAGTGGATCAACCAAGAAATGGTATAGCCAACCCTGGTAGAAGTGATCTCTGTTTTTTTGGGGCATGCAAATTTCTACCACATTATTCTGTCGATGATAAGTAACAACCAAACTTCACAATGCAGACCGATCTTCGGGCTAGGTAACCCTCTAACGGGCAGGGATTGTGTATGCCGGTTTTCGACAAAAAAGACTTCCCTAAAGTACTGGCGCAGGTGGAACAGGGTAGCATAGCCTCTCTTTATTTACTTTACGGCGAAGATTACCTGGTGAAGTCAGCCCTGGCACAACTCACCGAGATTCTCGTTCCAGAATCCCAGCGGAGCACTAACCTTGAGATAGTTGACGGCAATCAAGCGGATTTTCGACAAATCTTAGACAACGTCAACACCTTTGCGCTATTCGGAGGGCGGAAAGTGGTTGTGGTACAGGATTGTCGTGTTTTTTATTCTCGGGCCAACCTCCCTACTCTTTACCTCAAGAGTAAGGAGGCCCATGAGGCAGGAGATCTGGAAATTGCTGCCCGGTTACTTCTGGAGGTGCTCACTTACGCCGGGTGGTCTCTCACCGATGTGGCAGATGGAGCCTGGCGAGAAATTCCCCCCGACCTGTGGCAACAGACCACGGGCGTGGAGCGAGACCAGGCGGAGGTGGCATGGCTGGAAGCGGTTGTAGGCCACGCTGGTAGTACTGGAATGGAGGTGCCAAGGCTGAGAGATGATGGTTCTTTGCTGGAGGCGGCTCTACAGGAAGGCTTCCCTGAAGAGCAATGTTTACTCCTTACCACCGATACTGTGGACAGGCGGCGAAGCCTCTATCGCCTTATGGCAGAGAAAGGGGTTGTGGTCGATTTTGGCGTGGCTTCAGGTAGTAGCCGTAAGGTTCGCTCCCAGCAAGAGACAGTCTTGAAAAAGCTGGCGCAGGAAACCCTCGCCACAGCGGGCAAGACAATTGAGCCCCAGGCGCTCGCGCTACTCTTTGAGCGCACCGGATTTAATCTCTGGGCCCTCAAGACCCAGCTAGAAAAACTCATGTCGTTTGCGGGCGAGGCGACGTTGGTAACTCGCGAGCAGGTGGAGGGTTTGAGCGACCAGTTCCGGGAGGAACCTCTCTATGAATTGAATAACGCAGTGGCTACTCGGGACTGCGAAACCGGTTTGCTTGTGCTCAATCGACTCTTGGATCAAAATTATCATCCACTCCAGCTGCTCGCTTCCCTGGCCAATGAACTCCGACGCTTGCTGGTGGCGCGTGAATTTATAGACGAACATCTGGCGGGCAGCTTGGACCCTAATATCTCTTACGGTGGCTTCCAAAAAACCATCTTACCTGTGGTCAAAAAGAAAAGCGACAAAGAGTCTTCCGTAGCTACTCTGCACCCATTTGCCTTGCACAAGACAATGGTTCGCAGTACAACCTTTCAGACCGTAGAGTTGGTCGGTTCGCTGCAACATCTGTTCGCTGCTGATCTTACCTTGAAAAGTAGTGGGACCCCTGAGCGCGCAGTCATGGAAGGGTTGATCATCAGGCTGTGTAGTGTAGAAGGGAAGTAAGCAGTAAGCAGAGAGCAGCAGGAATAAAGCGAGAAATACGACGGACACTTGCTTTTTGTCACCCCGTCACTGCATCACCGTGTAACTTATAGTCGTATTTCCTCATGCATGACTGCAAGACGTTGCAATGTTTCTTCGTTCACGCTTACGCCAAGCCCATGGCCTGCCAGCGGTTGGGCCATCCCACCAGGTCCGAACTCCACCGGCTCATTGACGATGTCATCTTGGAGTAGATAACTGGAATAAGAACCCTCCAGATAGAGGAGCTTCCGGCTTGAGGCCAGTTGTCGTCCGGCTGCAGACAGTATCCCGGTTTCCCCCACTTGACATCCCAGCTGCGCTGCGATTGCCTTCTTGCGGCCAATTTCGTATAGACGATTTGCAGCGAGGATTCCCCCGCATTTTGACAATCTCAGGTTAAATACCTGGCAAGCATCCAAAGAGGTAAGTTTTTTTGCATCACGCTCAAGACACAATGATTCGTCAGCAATAATGGGGATCTCCACTTGTTCCGACAACCGTTTTAGCCCCTGGATGTCCTCTTTGGGCACCGGTTGCTCCACAGCGCTAATACCATAGGCCATCATTGCCGCAATTCGTTTTGGGGCTTCTTCAGAACTCCAGGCGCCGTTGGCGTCCACCCGTACATCTACCTCATGCCCCAGGATCTCACGTGCCAGAGACAAAACCTCTGTGTCCCTTTCGTTTCCCACCTTGATCTTCACAAAGGACATTTCCATGTCACGAATGAGGTGCAGGAGGCGGTGGAAGCTGGGTGGGGACATCATGGGGATTACTGCACTGTAAATCAGGGGTTGATCTCCACCTCCTAACATCTGAGCTATGGATTGTCTCCAGGTTTTACCGGCGGCATCAAGTATGGCAAGTTCCAGGGCGCAACACGCAGCCGGCGCTTGAGCTCGATTGTCTTCAGAAAGCAGTTCTGCCAGAGCTTCTATCAGGTCGGGCAGTCCAGAAGGGTGGAATCCATTGAGCTGTGGAATGAGATGGTCTTGCAGAAAGCGCAGACTGGTTTCCATTACTTCACCAGTCACATATTGTCTGGCAATACCTTCGCCGAATCCAACCACACCCGAATCAGTAACCACCTTTACCACCAGGTTTTCGCTATGGGTGCGCTCAGCTAGGTAATGCTTAATAGGCATGCATAGCTGAATCTGCAAGAGATACAGATCTATCTTTTTCAACCACATGTATGGGTCTCGTTTCCTCGAAAATCGTGTCGCCGAGGACAGTTCGAACCTGCTTCCATTGATACCATTGGTGCGGCGCCATGTAGATGTACTGCTCCAAAACTCGGAGGGCCCTATGGGAAATGGTTGTGGTCTGAGCATTCTGGGCTTCATCTACCAACGAATGTAACCTCAATTTGTAGCGATTTCGCTTCAGTCGACATACAAGCCCGAAGATGACGGGCGAATGGTGACGACGGTGAAACAGATCTAAGGTTCGATCTAGCGGACTGGCGCAGCCAAGGAATTGGGTTGACCTGTCTCGATAGGGGCGCCAGGCCTTAAATTCATCACATTCAGTGATAAGTATCTGGTTTGATTTCAAGGCCTGGAGGGCGTTGAAGATGACTTTTTCGCCCGCGTTGGCGTCCAATAGGGTTATGCCTACACTCGAGCCTCGCCGGACAAGGGCCTCTTTCAGCCGTGGTGTCTTGAAACGAACGACCATAGTAACCGGATATCCTTTGAGGGCCAGAAAGAGCGGCAAGAACTCAACAGCCCCAAAATGGCCGGTCACCAGGATGACTCCCTTACCTTGAGACAGTGGCTCATCTATAAGGTGTTGGCCCTCAAATTCTACTTGTTCTAGCAGGAAACGACACACCTTGCCGAAATGGGCAAACGCTATGAGCAGTTTTTCGTGGTAATGAGCGAAAATGCCATGGAAAGTTCGGCGAATGATCAGATCCACTGGCTGTTTTTTGGGAAAACGACGAATGACAGCCGACAAGTTTCGTTTGATCTCTTCCTTTTCTTCACGGCTGAAAAAAAAGTAAATACGTCCCAATAGACCCAGATAAGGCCGCACTAAGGTTCTAGGCAGCCAGCGCATTGCTATGGTATTGACCCGCCATTGCAGAAAGCGGCTGAGTCCGACCCTACCAACAGAGCGCCCCCGTGCTCTTTTCATACCATTCCCCCTTACCTATTTGAAAAGAGTTCTAAACCCGTCTGAGTTCAGCCCTGTACAGCTATATTTTCACCGCTCAGCGATGTTGTTCCATGATTCTCCTTGGTACCTGTTTCCTCGTCGAGGACCTGACGAACAGCAGATACCAGTTCCTCTGGCTTGAAGGGTTTTCGCACCAGATTTACCCCAGAGGCCATCAATTGCTGCAGGCCATTTTCTCTGAAGCCGTAACCACTGCAAATGATTACCTTTGCAGCAGGATTAAGTTTTCTGAGGCCTGTCAACGTGTCTTTGCCACCCAACTTCGGCATGAGTAGATCGAGCACAACCAGATCAATATCAGCCCCCCTGCTCTCGTAGATTTCTAAGGCCTCGAGGCCATCGCAGGCAAGGACAACCTGGTAGCCGTAACTGCGCAAAATCTCATTTCCTAAATCACGCACCATTGGCTCATCATCCACCAGCAGGACTGTCTCTTCACCTGCCAAGCCGGGGGTAGAGCGACGCAATGATTGCTGCCTGTCCTTATGCTTTGCGACCCTGAAAAGAAGATCAAAGACTGTGCCCTTGCCCTGATCACTCTCCACATATACGTAACCACGGGAATTTTGGACTATGCCATAAACCATGGCCAATCCCAGGCCCGAGCCCTTTCCCACTTCTTTGGTGGTAAAAAATGGGTCGAAAATCTTGTCCAAGTCCCCTTGGGAGATGCCGATGCCGTTGTCAGCCACCCGAATCCGGACATATTGACCTGGTTCGGCCGCTAAATCCTTGTAATGAGATGACGGTTTTCCGTCCAAATCCACCGCGGCGGAGGAAATGGTTATATTCCCACCGTTGGGCATGGCGTCACGAGCATTGAGACAGAGGTTAAGAACTGCTTGCTGCACCTGGGTGGAGTTTGCTGCTATGGGCGGTAAGCCCTGGTGCAAATCCAACTCCACCTGCAGATCTTTTCCCAGCGAACTTTCCAGCAACCTATTGGTCTCCCGAATGACACGATTCGGATAGACTACCTGCAAATCTTCGGGTTGGGTTCCGCGACTAAAGGCCAGCAGTTGCCTGACAAGATCAGCGGCCCGCAGGCTGGAAGTTTCAATGATGTCAATAAAACGCTTGGTTTCCTCTTGACCGCGGAGTCTATGTTTCAGCAGGCTGGCATAGCCGAGAACGCCAGTGAGTATATTGTTGAAATCGTGTGCGATTCCCCCGGCCATGGTGCCGATGCTCTCCATTTTCTGCTGGTGCAGGAGCTTGGTTTCCATTCGCTTCTTTTCAGTAATGTCCGTCACCATGGCAAAACTGCCCTTGTAGCGCTCTCCGTCCATAATGGGAACACTACTTATTATGGCTGAAACATGGTCTCCTTCTTTGCAGATCATCTGGATTTCTTCTTGGGCCACCAGACCTCGCATGTTCTGCACCAGAAGTTTGAGCAGGATACGCTTCTTATCAGGGATTACCAGTTGGTTTATATTGCGGCCGAGCATCTCTTCGTAACCTAGAATGGCCGATAACCGTTGGTTGGCGAAGGTGATTATTCCGTTTTCATCCACCACCCAGATACCCTCGTGAGCGTTTTCCACCAACTCGCGGTACTGGCGTTCAGATTCTTCCAGTTTTCGGTAGAGATTAGCGTTGTGGATGGCGATGGCGATCTGGTTGGAGAAGCTTATAAGGAAGTCCTTTTCCGTCGAAATAACTTGCCCTCCCGCTTTTTCCTGATCGCCGACCAGTACACCAAGAATCTTCCCCCTAACCTTCAGGGGCAGAGCTATGAAAGCCTGAGGCTTAAATTGTTTTATGAGAAGGTTGTCTTTGTTGATTTTGGAGTTGGCCACATCATCCACTAATTCCGGCTTTCCGGTTCGGGCCACTCGGGCGATGATATTTGAGTCTTTTTGTAGTGGGACTGTGTAGGTCTCTGCTTCCTTGATGTTGGCAGCAGGGGCGCCCCCAGCGTGCGCCAGATATAATATTTCCTGTTCTTCGTCCACCAGGAATATTGCCGCCCTGTCCAGCACCGAAACATCCACGAGCCGCTGGAGAATCAGGGTCATCAGCTCTTCAATGTCTAAAGTTGAGAGAATGGCCGTGCTCGCCTCCTGGAGGCTGACCAGCCTGTCAAGCTGGGACTTGAGTTGGTTGTTTAGACCATGAACCTCAGCATACTTGTCGCGAAGGAGTTCCTTGTCCGCTTCCAACTCTTCAATGGTGGCCCTGGCCAGTCTCCAGGGGGCAATGAGCCTCAGCAGCAGCCGTTTGAACGACGGCCGACGCTTCCAGCTAAGGTGATACTCGCAGTAGTCGTCACCCTCAAAGTAGCACTTGCGCTCCTCCAACTGTAAAGGGGGCTCGTTCCAAACCACCGGAACTGCGGTATAAACGCCACGGTTCATCAGGCAAAAGTCTTTTGTCAGCGGGATATCATTGAGCCAATCGAGCCGCACCACAGCCCCATCTTTCCTGAGTTCCACCAGTTGGACTTGTTTGTTGCGGTTGAATCTGTCGTTGAGACTCTGGATGCGTTTGAGGGTGTGAGAGTGGTTGCGGAAAGCAAAAAAGAGGATACGTTGGATATAACCGAGCCGCCTTTTGCCTACAGAATCGAAGCCGATGTCGAAGACCACATCGTCCTTGGCGAGAAGTTTTTTAACCCTGTCGTAAAGAAGGATGAGTATATTAGTTGATACCCAGTTATTGGGATCGGAGAGAAATCTTTTGACGTCCGCCACCCCTGCCAGTTCAGGGCTGAGATCCTTGAGTAGCGGTTCCACTAAGGAAGGATCGCGCTCCTCAACGTAGTCGATTACAGCCTTGGCATTGATGCAGCTATTGTGTTTTTCCATCGGTTTACTACCCAAAAAAAAGAAAAAACCACATCGCCTCAGAAACCCGCCCTTTTGGGCCCGAGCCTGTCAGGCTTAGGGACGGATTTCCTTAAACGTGTGGTTGATTGGTGTGGTGTGAGTGGTTGGCCAGCTACCAGAAATACCCAAGACTAGTAAATACTGACCTTCCTCTACAATTACTTTTTATACATGTTATCGACTTGAAATGTCAAGGAGAAAAACGTGGTGCTCGTGATCGCCCCAGGCGAAAAATGTGGGTCCGACTCTAAGACCTCTCCAGTTGTTCCAGTTGCTGGTCAAAGCGAGACGTGACCAGGTCCTCAAACTCTTTGCCCAGGTGGCTCTGATTGTTCATGAGTTCAACCCGAATATTTTGCCAAAGTTCAAATAATTCAGCAGTGGTGGAGCAGCCATGAATTTCCCGGTATATGGCCTCCAGCCTCCGGTTGCGCAGACGATCTCTGTTGAATTCGTACATGTCTGTTACTAGTTGTATCTGCTCTTCTGAGAAGGCGTTTTCTTCCGCTAGCGCCATGAGTTCGGCAAACACACGTTCAATCCCTGAGAAGTTCCTTTGTTGTCGCATCCTTTTTTGCAGATTCTTGATGGCTTGCTCGATGAGTTTCTGCAATCGTTCATGGAAAGAATCGCTCAGAAGCTTTTGGTAGTCCTCCGTATGGTAGGTGTAGTTCTTAAGCTTTTTTAGCTCTCGGTGATAGAGGTTCTTGAGTCGCAAAATCTCTTGCTGGTCTTGCATTTGTTCCAGAACCAGTTCTAGTTGGAGACGATCCTGGTAAAAGGGTTTCGCCACTCCTTCATCGGGGTTGTAGAGCAAGGTGATTCCCACCGAGGCTTTGGTAAGACGGGAAAGCAACCTTGAGTCCTCGAAAAGACGATCTGTAGGAAGGGTGGCCAACTCCTCGGCAATGGCCTGGTAACGCCGATCAATAATGACGCTAAGATCGTGAAGGTCGATCACCCTGGGTTTACTATTGCCAGGGCAGAATTGATCCAAACCGCGGAAGCCCAAAATAAGCAATTTTAGGCAATTCTCCGGTGTCAGGTGTTGAGCCACATATTCCAAGCCGTAGATGCGGATGGAATCACGGCTGGGGTTGAGCTGGTCCAGCAGGTACCGGCGGATTTTATCGGCCAAATCCATGACAGCCTTGTGGACCACCATGGCTTTGTGCAGATCTTCCTCAAACCTCTGCAAGCCAGTGCTCTTCAAGCCTTTCTTGTGGTAGATGAAACTAACTGGCATATCCAACATTTTCATCTGAGTATCGACAAAATCAATATCAGGAAGTCCAACGAGTCGGAAGAGCCGTTCAATCGCTGCTGTATCCTTCCCCTTGAGGTGTTGACTGTGCTTATCTGCCAAATTACCCCATTCGGGGAACAGGGCCAGCTGACCTGGCACGCTGCCAGTGGTATCCATGTCTGTCAATAGGGACCGCCCTTTTTCCTCGAACTCCTCATCCAGATAGGATTGCCAGGAAGTCTCGCCACGAATGACATCCAGGGCCACCTGGCGCAAGTTCAAGAAACGGTCGAGTAGATCCTCCACCATGATAGCTTCACGATAGGCCGCCGCCGCAAGCACCGAGTGGAGGAAAAACGCTTCAAAGAGCTGTTCATCACCGGAAGAAGTCACCAGATCCAGGGCTGGCAAAGCCACTTCCCCCAGAAGCACATGACCCATCAGCCCGTGGACTTCCACCAGGGAATTGGTCAGTCTGCTTGTGTCTTCATCCATGCCGAGGCGCTGGAGCAGAGCTTGTCGTCGCAGGATTTCAGCTCCTGCCACTCCGTGGGTATTGCTGTGGGAGAGAGATCTGTAATCTTCAAGATACAGGGGGAGTTTGCCGATTTCCTGGAAAATCAGGGCAGCGCTCAAAGCTTCCATTAGTTCCGGTCGGGTGCTGATTCGGGCAACGACCCCTTCAAGGATGTCAATCTGCACATTACTAATGCCGATGGTCTCGCCAGTCATGGCACCAAATTGCTGCTGGGCCAACTGGAGAAAGATTTCTGTATTTTGTAGTGCCTCGCGATTCTTGGTTACCAGGGCCTGGAACTTCTTGAGACAGCGAAGTACGTAAGCAGCAATTGTCTCCCCGGCCTGAGTTTTTTTCGTCGGTTTGATCCTATCAAGCTCCCAAAACTCGGTAAGAATACGACGGCCAATACTTGGGCAGTGTTCGTGGATGATTTCCAAGGTGTCAAAGACTCGTTGAGGCAGAAAAAGCTTCTGGGCAAAAAGTTCTTCGAGGCGAGAACAGCAGAGTCCGATTTCAGCTTTCTGCTGAGCCAACGATTCAGTGTCCATCCCCGTTTCTGGTGTGAGCCGTTGCAGATGTTCGTGGTAGCTGTGTAGTTCCCGGAAGAGTCGATCCGTCTCTCTTAGCTCGGAGATGGGAATCTCAGGAATCAAGCGGTCGCGAACGGACTGGAGCATCAGTTCCATTTTTCTGAGGTTATCCATTACATCGATGAAGATGACCTCTGTGGTCTGATTTAGTGGGTTGTACCGCAGTTGAATGCCGCTGCTAAAGATAAAGGCTGGCAGCCCTTGGGAGAGTGTCTTCCTGATACCAGTCAGGTAGTTAAAATGGAGTTGCTCGGGTACCAGAGCTTCCAGTCCCTCCCTTACCTTCGCCAGTCTCTCTTCGCTGTCATGACGTTCGTAGCTGAGAAGTGGGTTAAAGTTGATGACATTTCCCGGTGAGGCGCTGATGGTAATCCAGAGAAGGATAAATCCCGCTCGGGTACCAAGCATTGGAAATATGTGACCGGTGCCGTGGAACTGGCAGTTTAGCAGTTTCCGGAAAAAATATGGCTGGCTGAAGGGTTCGCGCTCATAGAAGCGCTCCTTGAATTCGTTGGTAATACTGATGAGTTCTAATACTTGATCAAGCTGTTCCAGCTTATTAGAACTGTAGTGGGCCAGGGCTTCTTTTTGAAAAGGGCCCTTGTTTGCAATATCAGTCCAAGAATCTAAATATTCAAAGAGATTAAAGAGTTTGAGCATCTGGCGTACGGCCAAGTTCTGCGCCCCACCGAGGTCTGCGATCTTCTGGTCATGGAGGATTTCCCAATCCAGCAGCGGATCAGCGGCTATCCAGATGGCCTGATCATACAGGCTGAAAAGTTCTTTGCCCTGTTCTTTGGTGAGTTTGTCACGCAGTGAGGCGGCAATTTCTGACATGCTCAACAAACGAATTATTCTGAGCAAATCAGCCACCTCCTCCAAACTTTTGTGTTTGGCCTGGTCAGTGATTGACTTCAGTGTTTTTTCGGGGAGCTTACCAAAGGTGATTCGGCCCATAGTGGTGTGACCCACTACAATCAAGTAAATTTCCCTAAGGAGGGCCGGCGGTAAACCCAGAAGCGACAACTTCTCGATGTTTTTCAAGACCTTTGTACGAGGTCCTTCGATGGCGTCAGGGTTGAGGAGTCTTTCCAACCTGCCCAAGCGACTGGTTTGTTTCATCAACTTTTTCAAGTGGTTGAAGGCACGATATCTGTTTTTCGGGGCTTCGAAGGAGTTCGGACAATTGGTCGAATCGCTTCTCGCGGATTTCCGCCAGCATCTGCAGAACTGCAAAGACATAGTCGAAAGTGTTTTTGTAGTCCGCCACCAGGGCGAGAGAACATCCGGCCATGCCACTAAGCCGCTCTTCCTGCTGTAATCGTTCTAGGAGTAGCGAGGGTTTACGCTTGCGACCAACATAGATTTGCAGGTTGTCTGGAAGCTCTCCTTCGACGATGTAATTTCTCTCCCAGTTTTTCTTCAGTGACGGGGACAGCTTGGAATGGCAGATACTTTTTGCAAAGAATGGTTTTAATACCCTGTCCCATCTGGCCTCCAAATCAACGGGCTTGGCGCTGGAGATTTTCAAATCTAACCGAGGCAAACGGTCAATTTCCTCTACAGTAAGCTGCATCAGGTCCCGGTCGCCAACGATTTTTTTCAAGTCCTCACGGTAGACGAAAATTCCGCTTAGGTAACTGTAAAAATCTGCAAGATGGACCCGAAGGAGACTGCCGTTCTTGCCGCGGTATCTCTTTTTGGAACGAAACACATGGGTAAAAAGCAGGAAATTTCGCAAATCAGCCGGGTTCAGAAATTCCACCCAGACCTCTTCATTTGTGCGGGGAAACTGCCTGCTGGCAATAATGCAGAGTTCGCAATCGGCTTCTAGGAGATCATAGATTTTGCCAGCCACATAAGTACCGTACGTGGTGAAGGTCTCTTGAGTCAGCCTCGAGCCAGTCAATCCCTGAATGGACAAGGACAAGAGCAGATCATCCATGTCTTGCGGGATAACAATGAGATCGAAAGGTCCGCTGGCTTCACGCAGCTTTTCTACGGAGTCGATAATCACAAATTTCTGCGCCGCCATTCTACCGGTGATCTCATGCACGATTAGAGTGTTGGGAGCAGTGAGGAGGACGACATTTAGCTTTTCTTTCTTGTGGCGATGAGCTTGTTCGAGTAAGACTCGCTCGATCTCATCCACTTTGTCTTTGATGTCTTCCAGGGAGTGAGACACCCAATTTATTGGAATGAGAAAGTAACGCTTGCCGTGCCTACTGAACCGCATCAATAATCCCAGTTTTCGGTATATACTGTTGATACGGTGGTAGTTCTTCTTGAGGATCTCAGGGTCGCTAAGATCAAAGCTTTCCAGAAAGTCAAGATCACCGACTCCCAATTTATCCAGCTGCTCCACAATGCCAAGACCGTAGGCGTTGCCACCAAAACGACTGGCAAGAAAAGGGGGATGGTCTTCAGCCACATACGTGCCCACGGGAATATCTTGAGGGTCGATCCCCAAGGAGCCGAAATCCTCGGGCCGGACGATGCGGTAGGAGATATCGAAGGTATGAATACGATCGGGTAGCGGTAGGCCGGCTGGTATGCTGGAAGGGGAACCTTTAGATTTGGAACTCATCACTCAACTGTTTCCCGAGCCAAATAGTTGTTATTAAAAGGAAAGGAATTATATAATTATTGGCGATGCCATGCAAGATTACAGCAGCTCCCATATGCCGCCAATTTAGGGTTGCTGCTGCCTCCCCGGAGCTGAGTATTTATTTTATCCTTTGAAAACCGCGTTCGAACAAGGAATTTCGAACAGCAGAAGTTTGTGAAAGGAATAAGACAATGTTTTTCACTTCGATATTCTGCGGTTCCTTGTTCTGCGGTTCTGCGGTTCAGTTTTTCGAAAAAACCAAAATCAGTGTTTAACGTCCACCCCAAGTTCGAATCTGGCATAAGGCCAGAGGCACAAGGCTCAAGGGAAGTAAAAATTTTCTTTCTTTTCCGTGAGCCTTACGCTCTATGCTCCACGCCTCGTTACAGCTCATATAATTTGTCATCCTTCCTGGGTGGAACCTTCTGGCGACCGGTCTTCTTTTGTCCTTGAAAAACGAGGGGATCTTCTTCTTCCAGTAAATCACCCATCTCTGCTTCAATCTGCTCAGGGTCTTCGCCGGCCTCCATCCTTCGTAAGGCCTCTTCCATACCCGAACCCAACTCGAGACCGGTCATCTGAGTAAGTTTGCGCATCAATTGGGCCGCCTGCTTTGGGTCATCTTCATTGATCCGCTCTGCCTCACCGGCTAGCGCAGTCATAGCCTTCTCCAACTTGGATTCATCGATGTCAGGAAGGCCATTTTCTTGATCCTCCTTGAGGCCACGAAGTACAGCGAAGGAGGACATCTGCCGCTCCAGCTTGGGCCGGTCGCATGTGGGACAAGATGGTATTTTTTCCGTATTGATCGTCCGAGAAAAGAAGTTGAAAATCATGTGGCACCGCGGGCAGTAGAATTCATAGATCGGCATAATTAGTCACCTCCGGTTCAGTAACCCAAGGTCCCAAACAGTTATAGATCGTAGTTATCTGCAATTGTTAAAGAATTTCGACCCAAAAGTCAATGATAAGGATGGGAACAATGGAGCCCAGTGATTTTAGATTTTAGAATGCAGATTGCAGATTTAAAAGCTCAACACCTCCCAGTAAGGGATGGATAGACCTCAATCTGCAATCTGCAATCATCAATGATACGTGCTTCAATACTCCGAGGATGCTACATTGACTCGATGAACGATGTGACTTAGGATAGCTACCTCCTTATAACATCAACTTGCGCGAGGTTCATATGAGTCGAATACCATTGGTTATAGCCACGAGGAATAAGGGCAAAACCGAGGAGATCAGGGCGCTGCTGGCCGACTTTCCTGTGGACATCAAGAATCTGGCTGATTTTGGGCCAACGCCGACAACCGATGAGGATGGCGAAACATTTGAAGACAATGCAGTGAAAAAGGCGCGCTTCACCGCCAAGATCCTGGGATTACCTGCTTTGGCCGATGACTCGGGTCTGATGGTGGAGGCTCTAGGCGGTGCACCAGGAGTTCGGTCTGCCCGCTACGCAGGAGAAAACGCCAGCGATGAGGCAAATAACGCCAAACTACTTCAAGAACTTGAGAGTGCGGAAAATCGCAATGCTGCCTTTGCTTGTGTTATCGCTATAGCAGTTCCTTGGGATCCAGCTCTCGTATACGAAGGGCGCTGCGAAGGGGTTATTACGAAAGAAGGGGTTGGCAGCCAGGGGTTCGGTTACGACCCGGTCTTTTACTATCCACCATTGGAAAAGACCTTCGCGCAACTCAACACCGAGGAGAAGAATCGGGTGAGTCATAGGGGACAGGCTCTGGGTCACCTACAAGATGAGTTTGATAAGGTACTAATCTGGCTGCGGCAAAGGCTGCTGGAATCCGGCTGGCAGTGGTTAGAGGAGTGAAAAAAAAGCCGACTCCCACGGATAGGAGTCAGCTTTTTGTCCTTTTACAGACTAACAACTACAGGAGCCACAACCATCTGGTTGGGATAGCTTTGAGGTGATGGAAAAACCAGGACAGTTAGCATCCTCCACATAATCCACCTTGATGGGGCGGGCTTGATTCATTAAAGAGGTATCGACAAGGTAGGTGACGCCTTCAAGTTCGAAGACCTGATCCTGCTCTTTTGGCTCATCCAGAGCCATCCCCAAAGAGGGGCCACCTCAACCAATTTGGGAGACAAAGATACGAATTGCCGAGTCGACCTCCCGTTCTGTAAGATAATCTTTCAATTTCTCGGTCGCCTGTTCAGTAATTTCAAGCATGCTAACTCCCTCTCTCTAGTGAATAACTTCTTACAAGGTTTTCAGCTCAGGATTCGGCACAGAAAGCTTATATTAAGGATTGTCTCGGCAGGTGTCAAGAGCTGAGGGGAGTCAGGGGCTTCTTCCTTTCGGATAAAAGATTTTCCAAGTGGAAACAGCAGGGAAACCATGTTAAGAAAAGGACCATGGTCCGTTTTCTCATAACCTTCCTTTCCGTCTATGGCGCCGTCCATCTCTACTTGTTTTTTAAAGCGAGGGCCGCGTTATCGCCTGGGGTTGGACTCAGTTTAGTAATGGCGCTGTTTTTGGTGGCCATGGTGGTTGCGCCGATAGCAGTGCGGTTACTCGATCGGCACGGACTGCCTCTGGCTAGTCGCTATCTCGCCTATATTTGCTATACCTGGATGGGACTGCTCTTTTTTTTCTTCTGGATGAGTATTTGCCTGGATGTGTTCAATGTGAGCATGCGGATTTTGGCTCTCCTCCCGGGATCTGCCACCAGCCGTTTTGTCTGGACCGGCAAGAATAGCTTCGTGTTTCTAACACTTGGTGTTGTCATTCTGGGAGTTTGGTCTGCATTTAGTGCCTGGCAGATTCGCTTGGATCGGGTTGTGCTGCAAACCACAAAACTGCCTGCCGGCAAGAGCACGTTAACCATTGCTCAAATATCTGATGTACACTTGGGACTGATGGTGGGGGAGAGGAGAATGTCCCGCATTATCAGGCTGTTGGAACGAACTAAACCGGACATACTGGTCTGCAGTGGTGATCTCGTGGATGCCCAGATGGAACGGTTCGACAACCTGGCAGCTATGTTGGCAACGATAAAGGCCCCATTGGGCAAATTCGCCGTCATGGGCAATCATGAATTCTACGCAGGGATTCGCCAAAGTGAGAGGTTTCTGAAGGCTGCGGGATTTATGCTGTTGCGGAATCAAGAGTATGGCCTGGACGATCTGTTTCGTATTGTGGGAATGGATGACCCTGTGGGAAGAAGGCGGTATAAGGAAGAGGCTGCCGCCAACCTAAGCGAAAGGGATTTACTTGCTCGTTCCAACTCACAAGTATTTACTATCTTGCTGAAACATCGACCAACAGTGGAGAATGAATCCCTGGGACAATTTGATCTACAATTGAGTGGTCACACTCATGGGGGTCAGATATTTCCTTTCAATCTGGTGGTAAAACACTTCTACCCCAAACAGAATGGACTTTACCAGCTTGACAAGGACAGTACACTCTATGTGAGCCGGGGAACCGGCACCTGGGGTCCGCCCATGCGTTTTCTCTCGCCTCCAGTGGTGACGCTCATTGAACTTATCAGAGGAGGAAGTTGATCATTCGGTGTAGGTGGGGTGGGTGGGAACGGTAAATGATCGTCTAACGAATGATCTCCACGATATCAGTTCTCTTTACGGTAAAGCTGTACCTACCACCAAAGCGGAAACTCTCAAGAGTGATAGAGCTGTCGTCTTCAGCAATGACCACACCTTTGTGGAGGGCGCCGTTTTTCATCTTGATATACACTGTACTGCCGACCAGGTACTCTTTCTTGTCTTCAATACTTTTCTCGAGGTTTTGTTCCAATTCCTCAATGGATACAGCCGAGGTGGACGAAACACCTGCGTCGCCATAACTGTCCACAATGGCGCCGTAATATGGTTGCAGTCCTGCAAACTCTTGTTTTGAAGCTATCAGTCTAACGATAAAATACCTGT
>CAMYLW010000032.1 GCA_947259475.1 Thermodesulfobacteriota bacterium | reverse complement strand
TCAGGGTAACCCTGCTAAATAGAACTACGAACCATGTCCACCGTGACATGTGATCTCAGTCTCCCGATTTCATCGCAGGGCTAGAAACAGAGCCATTTCCAGCAAGGAACATGTCAAATCCGAATAACGAATATCGAAATCCGAAACAAATTCGAATTACCAAAATCCAAATGATCAAAACATTCAATATGATTCTTGTATTTCTATGGTCTAGAATGCTTGAGGGAAGAAAGAGAGTAGAATACACGATTGTGACGAAATGTTGGTGGAAAAAACTTCTGGAAGAGATAAAATGTAAGCTAACTAGTGTCCATCCAGAAACGGCTGCTTCCTCAGATAGTGACCAGGAGATTCATCATGCTCCCCCAGAGAGTTGCGGAAGAGATTGAAACGAACCGCCAGCGCTATGTGGCAGAGCTTACCGACTTCTTGCGGATTCCCAGTGTGAGCACTGACTCTGAGTATGCTGAGAACACTCGGCAAAGTGCAGAATGGGTGGTGAATAAACTCAAGAAACTGGGATTTCAAACAGAGCTTCGTGAAACTGCGGGTCATCCTGTGGTTTGCGGACACCTTGTGTCTGATGCCAGTCTACCCACACTTCTTATCTACGGGCATTACGATGTTCAGCCCCCGGATCCTTTGGATGAATGGGTTACTCCTCCTTTCTCCCCGGACATTCGGGACGGTTACATCTATGCGAGGGGCGCCACCGATAACAAGGGACAATGCCTCACCTATTTCGAGGCCATGGAAGCGATACTCGCGGTAAGTGGGAAACTGCCCCTCAATGTCAAAGTGCTGGTTGAGGGGGAGGAAGAAATAGGCAGTCCCAACCTCGGTCCATTTTTGCAAGCAAACCTAGATGAGCTCAAGACCGATGTCATTGCCATTTCGGACGGTTCCCAATTTGCACCTGATATCCCTGCCATCACCTATGGACTGAGGGGGCTCTCTTACCTGGAGGTGGGAGTACAGGGTCCACGCTTCGATCTCCATTCCGGGAGTTTTGGCGGGCTCGTGGCCAACCCCGTTCAGGTCCTTTCCGAAATGCTGGCCCAACTCAAGAACGAAGATGGAACCGTTGCGATTCCTAATTTTTATGACGATGTGCTGGAATTGGATCCAAGAGAACGTCAGGAAATGGCCGCTTTATCCGTGGATGAAGTTGAGCTAAGAAAATACCTGGGAGTTGACGAATTGGTGGGTGAACCTGACCGCTCCATTGTGGAACGCAAGACAGCACGTCCCACCCTAGATGTGAACGGCATTTGGGGAGGATTTGCAGGGGAGGGCGCAAAAACCATCATCCCTGCCAGAGCCGGAGCCAAGGTGAGCATGCGGTTGGTGCCGTATCAGCGTGCAGCCACCATCAATGAGCTCTTCAAGAATTTTGTGTACTCTATTGCTCCGCCCGGTGTTGAGATCCAGATCTCAGAAATGCACGGCTCCGATCCCGTTTTGGTAGAGCGCGACCAACCAGCGATCCAAGCCGCTGCCAGGGCCATAGAATTTGGCTTCGGAAAATACCCTTTATTCATTCGAGAGGGTGGTTCCATTCCCATTGTTGGCCTCTTCCAGGAAGAGCTCGGCTGCAAGAGCATCCTGCTTATGGGGTGGGGCAGCCCCGATGACGGTGCCCATTCACCCAATGAACGTTTTTCTCTTGAGGACTTCCACCGTGGCATCCTCTCCGCTGCGGCTCTTTTCTATGCTTTAGAGGAATCTTTTGAAGCTTAGTTATTGACATGAGTGGCGTTAGCGGTTTTTATAATTGACAGCTATAGTGAACCCTGTTAACTGTTTCTATACCCTATCAAACTCGTGCTAATTAGACTTCCAATTGACCGTAGCCAAGACAAATTCTGCTCATGCCTCGTCTAAGACCTAGGTGATATCGAGGAGGAAATATGCTGCAAGACTATCCCAAAAAGGCATTATTGAAGGATGGTTTCAGTTGTACCCTGAGGCCAATGATCAGCGATGATCTGGAAGGTCTTTACAGGTTTTTTGTCTCACTCCCTGAAAAGGACCTGAGATACCTGCGAGACGATCCAACGGACCGGAGACTCGTAGAGAAATGGTGCCGGCAGATCAACTACGACAAGGTCCTACCGATTCTGGCGGAGCACGAAGATAGGATACTCGCGAACGCTACTCTCCACAGGCAAACTTCGGGCTGGGGAAAGCATGTTGGTGAAATGCGGGTAACCATCGCTACTGAAGTCAGGCAGCGCGGCCTGGGCTCCAGAATGGTGGAAGAACTCTCAAACCTCGCCCGCGCGGCCGGCCTGGATAAGCTCTGCGCCAGGGCCATTGCTTCCCAAACCGATGCGATAAAGGTCTTTGAAAAAAATGGCTTCAGCCTGGTAGCTACCTTGAAAAATTTCGTAAAAGATGTCCATCAAGATGAGTACCAAGATATCGCTATGCTGGTTAAGGACCTGAGCCAGGAATAGCGGAGACGAAGGAGTTTCTATGCGAGAGGTGGTAATAGCGAGTGCTGTTCGCACTGCCATTGGTGGATTCGGGGGCGCGTTGAGTACTGTGCCAGCTGATGAATTGGGGGAAATCGTAATAAAAGAGGTCCTTGCCAGAGCGCAAATCAGGCCAGAGAAGGTTGATGAGGTGATAATGGGTAACGTGCTGCAGGCGGGACTGGGCAAGAATTCGGCAGGACAGGCCGCAGTGCGAGCTGGGATAAGCCAATACAGTCCGTCTTTTACAGTGAGCAAGGTTTGTGGTGCAGGAATGAAAGCGGTAATCATGGCAGCTCAGACCATAAAGTCCGGAGACGCGGATATCATTGTTGCCGGGGGCATGGAAAATATGAGCGCCACAACTTTCTTCCTGCCGCAAACTGCCGAGCAGCCTGAAAAGGGGTCCGAGAAAGCCATCGAGACCATGATCCAGGACGGGCTTTGGTGCTCCTTTGGGGACACCGAAACGGGCATTGCCCCGGATAGCGTTGGAGAGAGGTTCCAAATCAGCAGGGAAGAGCAGGATACATACGCTGCGAGGAGTCATCAGAAGGCAGAAGCTGCAATAACTTCAGGCCGTTTCAAAGACGAGATCGTGCCAGTTGAGGTGGCCCAAACAGCAGGAGACCCAAATATTTGTGCTACCGACGAGAATCCTAGATTCGGAGCGACCGCTGAGACTTTGGCTAAACTGGAGCCTGCCTTTGCCAAGGCCGGAACCATAACTGCAGGGAATAGCTCGGGAGTCGCAGATGGGGCCGCAGCACTGTTATTGATGAGTGCAGAAAAGGCCTTCAAGATGGGAATCAAGCCCATGGCCAAACTCATTGGCTATGATTATCACTGGTGTGAACCTGAACTCATGGGCTACGGACCCATTTATGCAGTGCGAAGTGCTCTTCATAAAGTCTGGGCTAAGCTTGACAAGAAAATCGATCTAGTGGAACTCAACGAAACCTTCGCTGCTCAGACCATTTTATCCCTGAGGGAGTTGAACCTTGATCCGGAGATAGTCAACGTCAATGGCGGCGCCATTGCTTTAGGACATCCCATGGGCTCAAGTGGTGCCAGGATATTAACCACGCTTCTCTATGAGATGCAGAAAAGGGACTCAAATGTGGGCTTGGCAGCCGGCATGGGGATCGCCTGCATTGTCGAGCGCGAATGGTACTATTAGGGGCAAATGTCTAAAGTGAGCTAAAGTGTCTAAAATGCCTAGAATAAAGAACATGTAAGAAAACAGAAAGTAGAGAAAAGGAGGTTGCTTCTCCATGATTCTTTATGAATACCCCAAGAAAACAACTCTGAAAGATGGGACCGAACTCACCTTGAGGCCTCTCAGAAAAGAAGACCAGCAGGCACTGCACGAATATTTTTTGAGAATGCCCCCCGAAGACCGAATGGGGTTGAAAGATGACGTAACCGATCTCGAGGTAATTGAACACTGGATTTACGATCTGGACTATGATGTTGTCCTACCAGTGCTTGCTTTAGATGATGGCCGCATTGTGGCCAATGCCACTATTCATTTCAATCAAATTGGCTGGACAAAACATCAGGGAGAAATTCGTATCACCAGCGACCCAGACTACAGACAAAAAGGGTTGGCAGCGCGCCTCATTCAAGAATTGGTCGAGATAGCAGCCTACTTCGGTTTGGAGCAGCTCACCGCAGAGATTGCACCCACATCTGTTGAAGCCCGGACAATCTTCAGGAAACTGGGTTTCAATGAGATCGCGTCCCTGCAGGGTTTCGTTAAGGACTTTGAGAAGAACCAAGCAGATCTCACCATAATGGTCATGTATATATAAGCCTGGATGTTTCCTTACGCCGTGTGCCCTGTGCCTTGGGCCTGCGAGGCTAAAAGCCTAGCTATATTAGCGAAATCGGGTCCACATCGGCGGTGAGGTTCACGCCAAAACCCCTAAACTCACCGTACCCCCAATTCACAAGCTGTCGCCCGACCTCCAAAAGGGGAGTTGATTTTTTGGACTTGAGCAACAGGTGCCAGCGATGCTTGCCTTTGACGCGGGCAAGGGGAGCAGCCACCGGGCCGAGCATTTGTAATTCCTGAAGAAACTCCGGCCGTTGCTGAAGGAGTTCCTGGCATTTAGCCGCAAGCCTCTGCGCAGCCTCTAGGGTCTTCTCCTCCACGTTGCCCGCCAAGTGAAACAGTATCAGCCGCAGGTATGGCGGATAGCCCAGTTCCTGGCGAAAAGCCATCTCCTCTTTAAAAAACCCACTATAGTCGTGCATCCTGGCAAAACGGATAGAGTAGTGCTCCGGGTTGTACGTCTGCACCAGCACCGTTCCCAGACTATCACCCCGGCCTGCCCGTCCCGCCACCTGGGTCAAAACTTGGAAGGTATTCTCAGCAGCGCGGAAATCCGGCCACTGCAGAGCAATATCTGCACTCACCACCCCCACGAGAGTGATATTAGGAAAGTCGTGGCCTTTGGCGATCATTTGAGTACCAACAAGAATATCGGTCCGCCCACGGCTGAGATCAGAGAGAAACTGGAGATATGACCGCTTGCTCCTCGTTGTGTCTCGGTCCATGCGGCTGACCCGGGCTTCCGGGAAAAAACGCTGTACCTCCGACTCCACCCGCTGGGTGCCAAAGCCAAAGGGTTTGAGGGTAGCAGCATCACATTGGGGACACACTGGGGGCACAGTCATAGCAAGGCCGCACAAGTGGCAGCGGAGTTTCTCGCCGGCCCGATGCCAAGTAAGACTCACAGCGCAATTGTGACAGTGGGTAACATGGCCGCAGCGGCGGCAGAGGAGAAAATTGGCGTAACCGCGTCGATTGATGAGCAGCAGAGCCTGCTTACCGGCAGCAAGGGTATCGGCCAGGGCCTGGCGCAGGGGAATAGAAAGCACATCAACCTTTCTCTGAAGCTTCATGTCGATGACGGTGACCTTGGGCAGGGGACGCTGATCGATTCGATGTGGCAGGGTAAGCAAACGGAATTTTCCTTGAAGAGCATTGTGATATGAAGACAGAGCAGGAGTTGCTGAACCCATGACTACCACAGCCTCTTCCAACTTGGCGCGCATCACTGCCGCGTCTCGCCCATGATACCGAAGGGTTCTTTCCTGTTTGTAGGAATTGTCATGTTCCTCGTCCACCACCACAAGTCCCAGTCGGTCTAGAGGTGCGAAAAGTGCCGAGCGGGCTCCCACCACCACATCAACTTCAGCCCTGCGAACTCGCACCCACTCATCCCGTCGCTCACCACTGCCGAGGCCGCTATGGAGGATGGCCACCCGAGATTGGAACCTTTGCCGAAAAAGTCCTTCTATCTGAGCAGTGAGAGCGATCTCCGGCACCAGTATCAGACTCTGGCGTCCCAACCGCAAGGCTTCAGCCGCGGCAGCTAGATACACCTCTGTCTTGCCGCTGCCGGTTATTCCGTGGAGCAAAAAACTGGCGAAACAGTTCTTTTCAAGGGCCTGGGTGATAGTTCCAAGCGCTTGCTCCTGATGACCGGTAAGCTGGTGGGGGGGACTAGTCTCGATGAGGGGTGGGCCGACGGGGTCACGATAGACCTCTTCTGAACTTACTGAAACCAAGCCACGATCGGCCATTTTCTTGATCCAGTAGTAACCATTCGCTACGATCCCTTTTAGATCGCGGAGCAGCCTGGGGCCCTCTTCCAACAGTTTGAGTATTTCTTTCTCTTTTGGTTTCAGCTGTTCTTCTGAGAGGGATGATGTCTCAAGATGGTGCAGTCCTCTGACCACCTTGAGATTCCTGGGCTTTATCTGAGGCTCCTGTTGCTGATCCTCCCAGACAATCACATTCTTACGACCGAGGGTTCGACAAACACGGTCCACTCCCTGTATGGGCAAGCGGCGACGAATCTGCGCCAGGGTCAAACCAGGATGCTCCCGGAGCAGGGAGAGCACTGCGGCTTCTTCTGCAGTTAAGGTCGACTGACGGAGGGAACGCAGGCCCGCCTCCCGAACGAAGGCGGCACGACGGGTGCTGGTGCTGGTGCCCCTTGGCAAAGCGGACCTTATTACTTCCCCCAGAGGGGCAAGGTAGTAATTGCTAAGCCACCGGTAAAATGGTAGGTGCGCTTCGCTGAAATAACATTCCTCTGAACTGACCTGGAGAATATCGCGGATGGCTGCGTCAATGGTAGTTGGCAGCTGCTCTTCCAGCCTGAGTACATAGCCGGTCAGCCGCCTCCTGCCAAATGGCACCAGCACCTGCCGCCCCACTGCTACCTCTCGGCGCAAATCTGGGGGCACCCTGTAGTAATAGGTACCGATAACCGGCAGCACTACCGCCACCTCGACAAAAATCGTGCTCATAGGTACTCTGTGGATTTGTCCTGCGGACTCCCACCCTTCGGGCGGGTTCCCAGTTTCGGATTGCGGATTGCGGATTGTGGATTTCGAATTTTAGGCTTCATCTTACTAGGTCAAAGCATCAAATGTGCGATGTGAGACTCAACATTTTTCTTGGCATGTAATATCCCACATCTCAGATCTCACATCCAGCTTGAATACGAGGCTTTTCAAACGTCCAGGAAAGAAGACTCTCAAATAACCCTTTACTCGTACTTTTTTTCCAGGTAGCGGCGCATTTTTTCCAGGTCTTCAGGAGGTTTCTCTGCTGGCTCCTTTGGGGGGGGCGGTGGCGGGTACTTTGCAGCAAACGCCTCAAAATCGAAGAGCGAATCCGGCAAGCGTTCATTGTAGTATACTTTCTGCACGGTTAAGCGCAGGAACAACTTATCTTGACGGTAGAACTCAATTACCCATGGCAACCAGATGGACTCTCCAACCTTTTGATACGAGAGAAAGCGGATGTCCACCAGGTCAGCGACGTTGTGATACAACCTGCGCCCAATCAAGCGCAAGGGCAAGAACTTGTCCTTGTCACACCAAAACTGGGGTGATTTGGCTTCTCCGGGTGGGCCGCCAATCACGTAAGCTATCCGTTTATCAAAACGGCTAATGTGTGCTTGGCTCAAATCTACCTGCTCCGACGCCAGTAATGTTTCCAGGGTCTGCGGTGAGTTGGCGTGCAACAAAATGGCGAAGATGTCCTCATGACGGGGTGGTTCTGCTAAAAGATGTCCAGCTGTAACGGAAAGCCGCCTACCTGAGCTTACCAGGGTGATGTCACTTCCAGCCTCTCCAACCATTTCCTGGCGCAAAAAATCAGGTCGGGCAGCATAAATTACCATCTCCCTTCTCATCATTGTCTTGGGTAGCTCAGGGTCAGGGCTTTCGGCCGATACGACAAAATGAAAATTATATACCCTGGCAGTTTGTTTACTGACGTACTCTATGATTTGCTCGGGAGGAAGAATATATGCCTGAGCTGCCTTATTGCCTGATACCGACATATTCAACAGCACTCCCAGGAACATAATTACAGGCCAGCGGTTTGGCAACATATGGACTCCTTCAGCAAAAACTCCCTTTCCCTTACAGACACATGCCTAACCAGGATGTTTCATGAATTGCTGTCGCGAGACCACGAAGATCGGAGTGCCACCTGGCAACTCGTCCCGCGGTAACGCGGGATTGGTTCCGAGGCGTACCTGAACGGTACGTCGCAGGGGCCGACACCCGAGGACGCCAGGAAGGACTTCAATATCCGTGGTCGCAGCAAGTTATTCATGAAATATCCTGGTTTACTCATTGGTTCGCAGAAATCGCTAGATTTGCATGGGAACCCTGTGGAGATTGAGTCTGGGCAAGTTCTTCTTCCAGAGAAGCAACTCGCTTCTTGAAGTCTGACAGATAGTTTGGAGGAACTGGCCGGGCAGCCGGCAGTCGATTCTTGAGTGGATTGACAAAACGGCCATCTTTTTTCATACGAAAGTCAAGATGAGGACCGGTGGCTAACCCGCTCGCACCCACATAACCAATGACCTGGCCCTGTTTCACGTTCGATCCCACTTTTATCTTCGAAGCATAACGATATAGATGCCCATAGCTTGAAGTGTAACGACTATTATGCCGTATGGCGATAAAGCGACCATAGCCGTTTTTCCACCGTCTGGAGATTACCCGCCCGTCCCCCACGGCCACAACAGGTGTTCCAGTGGGCGCTGCGTAATCAACGCCAGGATGAGGCCGGTAGATTTTCAATATGGGATGTAACCTCCGCTTTGAAAAACCGGAGCTGATGCGTGAGTAACGCAGCGGAGACTTGAGAAACACTTTGCGCAGGGAATTCCCCTGGTCGTCATAGTAATCAGCTCTTTTGCCGGGAGCTTGATAATAATAAGCCCGGTGGCGCGTTGAGCCGTTTTGGAAGTGGGCCGCAACAATGCGACCGTTTCCAACGAGCTTGCCTTCTCTGAAACGCTGGCCATACAAGAATGCATAGTGATCTCCAGCTCGAAGATCCACGAAAAAGTCAATATCCCAAGCGAAAATATCAGCAAGTGCCAAAGCCAGCTCAAAATCAATATTTTCATCGACTGCACTCTGGTAGAGGGAGTCTTTAATTGCACCGCGCGCCAGAGCAGAGGTGACAACCACTGGTTTGGCGTATCTGCTGGTCGTCCAGCCCTGCTCGGTTCGGGTGGTTGCCAATACCTGTCCATGCATATTCTGATAGCGAACCTTTTCCAATCGTTGCGAGTCACGTGCAAATATAAGTTCCAGAATTTCTCCGGGTCGCAGCTTTTGTAACTCCGGCAGGGACCTCCAGGCCGCAATCAGCCCGCCAACCTCCTGAATCTTGACACCGTGGTTTACCAATACCTGATAGAGATTATCACCGAGTGCTATGGTATGGGCTGTACCATGGACGGACTGGCGATAGTTTTTCTTCTCGGCAAATCTGTCTACATAGAAGGTGGTGGGTGAATTCGTTGGGGGGAGTTGCTGTCGTGGCTTCAGACTAACGACGAGTATCACCAGTGAGGCCAACAACAGGGTCAAAAAGGTGAACAGTCGTATTCTAACCTTACGTTTGCTCTGCACATAAACGTTCTGCTGATTGCGCCGCCACATGGTCACCTATAGTGTCCACCCAGAGTTTCCGGATGGACACTATCTATCACGGCCCCCCGGGGAGTGTCAATCTGACCTGAGCCTCGAAAATCATGGTTAACCCGGATAATTCATGAATCGGCTACTCCGACTGTGGATATAAACGTCCTTACGGGCGTCCTCGGGTCTTCCTTCGCGTGGCTCAGGACAAGCTCATCCTGCAACGTATTGTACACTTACGCTTCAAGCCCGATTTTGGAATTCGGATTTCCGATTCCTGATCACAGATTGATGATATAGAATTTAAGAGTTCAGATTCCGCCATATGTTTTCTCAAGCTCTTCAGTAGATTTGCAATCCGCAATAGTCCCTCGGGTGGCACACGCTTTTCCGCGGTCTCGTGACGACAATTCATGAAACATCCGGGCCATGTAAGTCCGAAGACTCCATCCGGGTTCCCTCACTGAGCTGTTGGTTCCTTAATCGCAGCCGTTGTGGCCTTCGTCGACTAGGTAAAATAGGGATCTTTTTGATAACTTCAATGAGACAAAAGGATTTCATGTATGAACAAGTTGCCCTATTCAGATCGACATTACGAGGACAACAATTTTTATTCTAAATGACCCACAGACATGGCATATGTCTTTTCTTCTATAGCCAACCAAAAAATGGCGCCTCAGAGGTAGCGCTTCACCAACTGATAATAATTTGCTCTGCTTGAAGCTCTTTCAATTTTAGCTGACGTATTTCGACAAGCTTCTCTCGTCAATTCCAATTCTGATCACACAATACACCTTGGACCAGAATCTCTTGTTCAGTAGATTTTTTAAAACTTTGGTACATCTTGAAATAACAAAATTGCAGCTCGACCCTACACCATTCCTCTGACCTCGCTGGCCTTGCCTCAACTATTGCATCCCCTTCGGGTTGGCGATCAAAGAGTCGCCTTGGAAACATACTATGTTCTGCCTGCTACGAAGGCTTTCG
>CAMYLW010000031.1:10679-19312 GCA_947259475.1 Thermodesulfobacteriota bacterium | reverse complement strand
TGTAGTGGTAATTGGATATACTGCAACCTAACATATGGTCTCTGACGCTGAAGGAAAAGTCAATCTAATCATTTTGTCGTTCATTGTCCATGGGATTATCGCAAAGAATTCATAGTGCATGGTCAGCGGGATTAGGGAAGTAATTTCGAATTTCATCTTACAACAAATGACAGCGTAAGCGTAATGACCCAATGACGCCGAAGGCAAACTAGGGACCCGCTTGTCGCAGATGCCGCTTGCGGTGCGGGCCTGAGCGGAGCGTAGCGAGCGCGAAGAAATGACGCGAAACTCATCGAGTTTCCAGCTGATCGCTGACGGCTGATCGCCTGTCCTGAGCTTGTCGAAGGGCTGATAGTCAAAGGGTGGAGATGTAGTGGAAAACTCAGATTAGAAAAGGGCGGCTACGAACTGTTCAGGGTCGAACTGCCTGAGATCATCCAAACCCTCGCCCAAGCCGATGAAGCGGATGGGGATTTGAAATTCCTGACAGACACCCACAACGATGCCACCCTTGGCCGTACCATCCAGCTTGGTCAGCACCAGCCCTGTGACCGTCAATTCCTGATGGAAAAAATGCGTTTGCGAGATTGCGTTTTGTCCTGTGGTGGCGTCAAGAATGAGCAGGACCTCATGGGGGGCGGTGTCCATTTGTCTCGAAATCACCCGCTTTATTTTTTTGAGTTCCTCCATGAGATTCACCTTGGTGTGGAGACGACCTGCTGTATCTATTAACACCACGTCCACACCTCGAGCCTGAGCCGCAGCCATGGCATCATAGACCACGGCCGCCGGGTCAGCACCACTACTTTGCTTGACCAGTTCGACTTCCACACGTTCAGCCCAGGTTGACAGCTGTTCTGTGGCCGCAGCCCGAAAGGTGTCGGCAGCAACCAGCATCACCCGTAAACCCGCCTGTTTATAGTGGAACGCCATCTTGGCGAGGGTTGTAGTTTTGCCCACACCATTGACACCAACAGCCATGATCACACATGGCTTATGACCAGTAACATCTAGGGCTGAGGCCTCGACCTTTAGGAAGCGGCGGATTTCGTCCTTCAGGTGGAGGCGCAATCGATCTGCATCCGTAAGCTCCCGGCGATGGAGCTTCTCCTCCATGGAAGTAATCAGTTTCTGCGTGGTAGCAACCCCGAGATCCGAGGTGATCAACACTTCTTCCAATTCCTCTAGCACATCTTGGTCAATTTCTTTCTTGCCAACAACCAACCGGTCGATTTGTCCTGCCAGTGTCTTCCTGGTCTTCTGTAACCGCGAGCGCATATAAGTGAAAATCCCGGAAGTTGTCTCAGAGTCAGGCTCGACCCCATTCTCCGCCGAAGGATCTTCGGTTTCAGGAGAGGATTCTTCTGGCTGGGGGGATTCGAGTGTATTCTCCCCCGCACTCTCGGTTGCATCGTCTTCCTGTTTGCGTCTAAACCATCTGGCCATGGGTTTCGGGAATACCTTGAAAGTTGACAGAGATGATTTTTGAAATACCGGGCTCTTCCATGGTCACCCCCAAAAGAACATCTGAGATCTCCATGGTCCTCTTGTTGTGGGTGACCATAATGATTTGCGAATCTTGGCTGATTCTTTTGAGCACCTCGATGAAGCGATCAATGTTGGCGTCATCCAGGGGGGCGTCCACCTCGTCCAAAATACAAAATGGACTGGGTTTTATCATATAGAGGGAGAAAAGGATCGCGGCTGCAGCCAAGGCCTTTTCTCCGCCGGAAAGGAGGCTCATGCTGGTCAACTTCTTGCCTGGAGGATGCACGAGGATTTCCACACCAGCCTCCAGGGGATCGCGGTCGGTCATGAGCCGCAAATGGCCACTGCCACCATTGAAAAGCAAAGGAAAAACCTCTGCAAGTTTGCGATTTACAGCTTCGAGGGTTTGGAGAAACCGCTTTCGAGTTGTGCGATTGATTCGAGAGATTGCCTTTTTCAAGCCTTCCAGTGACTGTACGAGATCATCCCGTTGAGCAGTGAGGAAGTCGTGGCGTTGTTGCTGTTCTTCGTATTCCTCTATGGCTGTCAAGTTCACCTCACCAATGCGCGCCACCCGATCGCGAAGCCGCTGCAGTCTAGCTTCCGACTTTTCCAAATCCACGACCTCTTCTTCCGAAGCAGGTAAATCCTCCATGGTGAGGTCCAGATGGTAGTGCTCCTGAATCTGGTGCACGAGATACTGGATCTTCAGGTTGAGTTCGGTGAGTTCTTGGTGCCGACTCTGAATCTCCCGCTCCTGTTCTTTGTCCTGTTTGATCAGCTGCAGTCTGCGGGATTCAAAATTTTGCTGCTTTCCTTCAAACTCACGCCAGTGGTCCTCTTCAACTCTGAGGCGCTCTTCTCGCTCCAGCAACTGCTTGTGCGCTTGCTCTAGTCTCTCTCGGGTTTGTTGTTGTTCCTCGGTAAGCTGATGTATTTGATGCTGGCAATTTTTTTTCTCTTCCAGAAGCTGTTGGTCTCGCCGATCGCCTTCAGCAGTATACTCTTCCAGCCTCTGGTGGCTCGAGCGGGCTGCCTCTTTTTTCTCCACAAGCGCACCAACCGACACCTGTTGAGCCGTGGCTTTTTCCTGCAGGCTGTCCACTATATCTTCCTGTTCCTGCCGCTGGTGTTGCGCTTCCGCTAAGTCCTCCTCCGCTTCTTCTTTTCGCTCTTCCAGGGCCTCAAGTTCTTGCTCGCTTTGGCTGAGTTCGGTTTGGAGCTGAGAGACCTCTTCTTTATCGTGGTTTTTTTCCATGTCCAGTACGGCTAGCCGCTCGATGATTCCCTGGTGTTCGGCCTGCGAGCGGTAGTGCTTTTTTTCTTGTTCCAAAAGCTGATCTCGCAGTATCTGTTGGTTCTCCTGAATTGACTGGAGTCGTGAGACAATCTGGGCAAGCTGTTCATCGACTTTCCGGGATTTGTCCCGCTCTTTTTTCAACCTTTCTTCTGAGGCAGTAAGCTCGGCCTCAAGATCCTTCCTCTCCTCCTGCTTTTCCAAAATACTTATCTGTTGTTCCTGGCTTCCTCCCCATAGTGTTCCGTCCTGGCCGATCAGATCCCCTTCGGCCGTTACCAAGATATAGGCATTGGGGTGCAACTGCCACCAGGATAAAGCCTGCTCCAGGTCGGAGCAAAACAGTACCTGGGACAACAGATGATTGATAACCGATTCGTAGCCCGGGCGCGGCCTGACCAAGCGTGCCAGGGGAACTGGACCCTCACCGTCGGCCTTTAACTCCGGTGCCTCATTAGTGACAGATAGCGGCACAAAATAGTTCCGGCCTGTTTTTGTGCGTTTGAGGTGCTGCAAAGCAGTACGGGCATCACTGACTGAATCCACCACTAATGCCTGCAGTCGGCCACCGAGAACTGCCTCAACCGCCTGGCGGTGGCTGACATCTACTTCCAACATTTCTGCCACTGCACCCCGGATGTTACAGTGAAGTTCCTTTTCATCCCTGGCGCTCATTAGCTCTCTGACCGCATCGTTAAACCAGGCGTAGGAGTCTTCCATCTCCAGGAGTATCTTCAATTGGGACTGTTGCTGGTGGTAGGTGCTTTCCAAGGTGGTAATTGTTTCAGTGTACCCTTCTCGATCCTGTTCAAGCTTGTGTTGCTGCTGCATGAGAGAATTAACTTCGACAGAAAGTTTCTCGAGTTCTCCCTCACTGGCACTTTTTTTCTTTTCCAGACTCTCAATTTGGGGCTGCAAGTGATCGTGCTTTTCCTTGAGTTCCCGGTATTCGGATTTTTGGCGACTTTGGCGGCGGCCAAAATCTTCCAGCCTTTTGCGCATTGACAGTTGATCATTGCGCGCCCGCGCTAGTTCCCCCAGCAGGTCAACCAGATCACCTTTTCCCTCATCCAGCTGATCAGTCAACTGAATCAGACGTGCCTTTTCTCGGTCCAGCTCACCGTTCAGTTGGCCGACCAGAACTTCAGCCTCGGAGCATTCCGCTGATAATTCTCGCTGTTTTTCAGCCAACCGGTCTTTTTCCTGAGCAAGTTGCGCTTGCCGTTCCTCTTGCTCCAGGATCTCCTTTGCCAACCGTTGCTGTCTTTGCTCTAATTCTTTGGTTTGCCGTTGCAGGTGGAGGAGGCTATTCTCGTCGCTGGTGATTGAGTTCTTTACCTGAAACAGTGCCTCTCTGCGTTGCCGGAGACTCTCCTCTATTTCGTGCATCTGACTGCCACGTTCTGTCAGTTCAGCGTCCAATCTGCCCAATTGCGCCCCCCGCTCAGATTGGGAATCTTTTAGAGAGCGGAGGTCTCTGTCCAGCACTTCCATTTCCTTGCGCCACTGGCCATAATGATGCAGTGCGCGGCTGATTTCAATCTGCTTAATTTCCTTTTTTAGGGACCGAAAACGATTTGCCCGCTGAGCCTGACGTTTGAGGCTCGAAAGCTGACGCGAAACTTCGGCGATGATGTCACCGAGGCGGAGAAGGTTCTGTTTTGTAAGTTCGATCTTGCGGAGGGCAGCCTTCTTTTTGACCTTAAAATTGGTGATTCCTGCAGCTTCCTCGATGAGGGCGCGGATGTCGTCTGGTTTGGACTCCACAACGTGGCTGATCTTGCCTTGCTCGATAATGGCATAGTGGCGATGCCCGACTCCGACATCCATGAAAAGCTTACCTATGTCCATCCTACGGCAAGGGATTTTGTTGATGAGATATTCACTCTCTCCGGAACGAAAAAGGCGGCGGGTGACCATGATTTCACTGAGGTCATGGTAGGGCGGAGGCGCTTTGCCATCCTCGTTGGAGAGAACGAGTGAGACCTCGGTAAAATTCAAAGATGGACGTCCGTTGGCGCCGCCGAATATGACCTCCTCCATTAATTTGCCCCGGAGTTGTTTGGCGCTCTGTTCGCCCAGCACCCAGCGAATGGCGTCGACAATATTGCTCTTGCCACAGCCATTGGGTCCCACAACCGCACAGATCCCGGTGGAAAAGGTGATAGTGGCTTTGTCGACAAACGACTTGAATCCGAAGAGTTCTAGCTGCTTAACGTGCATGGGACTTCAGGAAAGAGGACAATTCCTCTGGTGTAAGGATTGTCCGGAGTGAAAGTATGTCCAGGGGCATGTTTTCAGGTTTCATTTTGGTTTGGACCACCTCTCCAAAAAAATCATTGCATGCTAACAAAAAGGCTTATCCTTGTAAAGCGATTCTTCTTGCATATGCTTGATTCGAGCTGGAGAGGAGAGGGGGGCGGGGGCGGAGATCATAGGACAGAAGGCAGAGGAAAGATCACGGATTTGTCCTGCGGACTCCCACCCTTCGGCCGGGTTCCCGGTTTCGGCTTGCGACCGCCCGCCATGCAACCAAGGCGAGACAGGCGGGCGCAATGCGTAATCCCTCCGGGGGTAGCTCAAAGCCGGCTCCTCTGGGCCTGGATACTCTTCTCGGTAGATCTATCCGCAGTTCACAAAACCAAGCGCGAAAAATCTGCTAGTTGCTGGAAAAGATTGGTGATTCGGGTTAGTAGGGCCAACCGGTTCTGTCTCAGAGACAAGTCCTCGTCTAGAACCATTACATCGTCGAAAAAGTGATCAATGGGACCTTTGAGCTCACTCAAGCGCTCCAGAACTCCGCCGTAGTCCCGCTCGGCCAGAACCTTTTCCAGTTCTTGCTCACAGGTTACCACTTCCTGATACAAATCCTTTTCTGCTTGATTAACGAACAGCTTAGGATCCACATCACCATCCACCGGTTCTTTCAGAATATTGACCACCCGCTTCACTGTTCCCACTAAGGGTTCAAAAGTCTCACTTTCTTTGAAGGCTTTGAGGGTGGAAATTTTCGCCACAGTCTCAACTAGGGGATCGAGATGATAGGCAAGTACCGCGTCCACCACATCTTGCGGGTGCCCTTGACCAATGAGGAAGTGTTGCAATCTCACCTTGAAGAAATCGAGGACGGCTTGATACGTCTGCTCATTGGGTTCAGTGAGCTTTCCATCTAACCCATCCAGGGCTTGCTTGATAAGGTCAGAGAGGGAAAGGGAGAGATCCTTTTCCAATATGATACGGATTATCCCGAGGGCCTGGCGGCGCAGTGCAAAGGGATCAGCAGTTCCGGTCGGGATTTGACCAACCCCGAAACATCCCACCACGGTGTCCAGTTTGTCGCCCATGCTGACCAGGGCGCCAGCCGTACCAGATGGCAATGCTCCCCCAGCGTGGGTGGGCAGGTAGTGTTCATAAATTGCTTCAGCCACAGCTGCATCTTCATTGGCAAGGCGAGCATAGGCCCGGCCCATGACACCCTGCAGTGAAGGGAACTCGCTCACGGTACCAGTCACCAGATCAGCCTTGCACAAGAATGCAGCCCGACTGACGGTCGGTTTTTGCTCCGGTGCTACCTGGTCGGCCATATGTTCAGCCAGGGCCTTGAAACGTTCCAGCTTTTCGTAAGAGGTCCCGAGCTTGGAGTGGAAGACCACCTCTTTTAGTTCCTCGACCCTGTCGTCAAGGGAGACCTTCTGATCCGCCACATAGTAGAAACGGGCATCCTCAAGACGAGCCCGGATTACCCGCTCGTTACCGTGGGCGACCACTTGAGGGTCCCGGGTCAGGGTATTATTAACCGTGACAAAGTAAGGCATCAATTTGCCGGCATCGTCCACTACGGCGAAGTAACGCTGATGGGAGCGCATGGCCGTAATCAGAACTTCCTGCGGCAACTCCAGGTAGTGCTTGTCGAAACTGCCACAGACAGCCGTGGGGTACTCCGCCAGCTGAACGACTTCATCCAGAAGCCCTTCATCCTCACGGATAGTACCGTTTTTCTCTTTGGCACAAGCAGCAACAAGCTGGCGGATTCGTTCAGTCCTCTCCTCAATGTCAACGATTACAAACCGTTCACGCAGGGCCTCCACATAGCCGTCAATCTCAGTGACCTCAAACGGCCCAGGGCTCATGAAACGATGCCCGTAGGAAGTGTTGCCACTCGTGACATTGCCGTAAGTGCAAGGGACTACTTCTTGGCCCAACAAGGCAACAATCCAATGTATTGGTCGGGCAAAAGTAACTTTCAAACTACCCCAGCGCATGGACTTGGGAAAGGGAATATCTTGGATTAGATCTGCAAGCACTCCACTCAAAATATCAACAGTAGAGATGCCAGCCTGGTGACTGCTAACCACCACATACTCACCTTTGCCGGTTTGTTTCACCTGGAGTTCATCCGGGCTCACCCCCTGGGCTCGGGCAAAACCGAGGGCTGCCTGAGTGGGATTCCCCGACTCGTCAAAAGCGGCTGCCTTAGGAGGGCCGGTGATTTCGACGGTCCGGGCTTCCTGCTTTTCGGCCACATCCTTAATCAGCCAGACCAGCCGTCTCGGTGTGGCCATGGTTTGGATGGATCCGTGGGCCGCCCGCTGATCCGACAGGGTTTTACTGAGCATGGCCGCCATCGCCTCCAGGGCTGGCTTGATGTAACTGGCTGGAATCTCCTCAGTGCCTATTTCTAATAAAAAGTCTTTTGCCATAAGGTCTCCCCCAAATCCATTTCGTAATCACTGTTTACCAAAACCACAATCATCGCCCTTGTAAGTTTTTCCATCTATTGAGCAAGGGATAGCCCATCTCTTCACGCTGCTCCAGGTAGCTTTGGGCCGCAAGTCGAGCCAGGTTCCGTACCCGACCGATGTAGTTGGTGCGCTCAGCTACACTGATGGCTCCTCTGGCATCCAGCAGATTAAAGGTGTGCGAACACTTCAAACAGTAGTCATAAGTAGGCAGCACCAATTTGCGCTTATTCATACTGATGGCTTCAGCTTCGTACATATTGAAGAGTTTGAAGAGCATGTCCACATCAGCTTCTTCAAAGTTGTAATAAGAAAATTCCACCTCCCATTTGTGATGGACGTCCCCGTAGGTCATCTGGTCCGTCCAGGCCAGGTCAAAGATGTTGTCTATCCCCTGGAGGTACATGGCAATCCGTTCGAGGCCATAGGTGAGCTCACCAGAGATAGGATCCAGAGGCATGCCGCCAGCATTCTGAAAATAGGTAAACTGGGTAATTTCCATGCCGTCCAGCCAGACCTCCCAACCAAGCCCAGAAGCTCCCAGAGTGGGCGACTCCCAGTCATCCTCCACAAAACGAATATCGTGGTCCAGCGGATCTATGCCGAAGCTCTTGAGGCTATCCAAGTACAGCTCCTGTAGATCCATGGGAGATGGTTTGAGGATTACCTGATATTGGTAGTAGTGCTGAAGACGATTAGGGTTTTCCCCGTAGCGTCCATCGGTTGGCCGACGTGATGGTTCCACGTAAGCGACATTGTAGGGCTCGGGGCCAAGAGAACGGAGCAGGGTTGCCGGGTTGAAAGTTCCGGCGCCTACTTCGATATCGTATGGTTGTTGAATGATACACCCATAGTCGTGCCAATATTGCTCAATTGCTAGGATCAATTCCTGGAATGTCATGGGAGACTCCTTGCGTTGGATAAGAAAGGGTGTGGGTATGGATTAACGGAGTAAGTTACCTTGCGGCTGGTTCTCTGTCAAGCCTATTATCTAGAGGATCTGCAGCTCCAGTAGGCACAGGGCATATTTCGGATTTCGGATTGCGGATTTGAGAAGGCATAGGGCATGGGGCATAGGGAAAAACAGCTGGCAGGGAGCAGGTGGCAGC
>CAMYLW010000031.1:0-10573 GCA_947259475.1 Thermodesulfobacteriota bacterium | reverse complement strand
TAGGTTTATTAGAAAATTAGTCAAAGAGATGAATTGTTTACCGCTTACTGCTCACTGCTTACTGCTTACCGTTTAAGGTTTGACGAATTTGCTAATCTACCAATGGCTACTGGATATGGGATATGAGAGGTGAGATATTGCAACGATTTGAAATAATTCCCTCTAACGTTAGGGTGAATCTGTCGGCTGGAGGGCGCCTATCTGATAAAGGAGCTTGAGAGATTTCAAATCCTTCTCTAGATAATGCCTGACAAGATCAATAAGAAGGAAGCGACACTCCTGGCGGGATTGGCGTTGGAATCTGAGACGCCAAAGTTTGGCAAGGGGAAGTTGCTGCGCTTGGCGAAGAAGCATCACAGTACCCAAAGAAACCGGATAGGGTTGCTGACCATGTTTATGGTCTTTGCATACGAGACCACCCTGGAGGATGGAGAAAAACCAATTTCCACCAGCACGGAGTTTCCGACCGCACAGAACACAGCCTTGTAGGTTTGGACCATATCCACTCAAATGTAACATCCGTATCTGGAACAGCATGGAAGTGTTTTCAGGCTCCGCCTCTAGCTCTAGTTGTTCAAGGTATTGGTAGAGCAGGGCGAAGAGGGCGGCGTTGGCCTGTCTTTCCGGCGACATTTCCAATACTATCTCGCAGCTGAGGCTGGCATATCCCAAACGGGCGATGTCGCTTCGGAGGGCGATGAAGGCGTTCTTGAGCTCGCTGGCATCGAGCCTTACCAGTCCAGAGGTTGGCCGGTCCACATAGGTAACAGCGACGTGGGAACAAGGTTCCAAGGTGTGAACAAATCTTTTCTTACTGCGCCGGGCCCCTTTGGCGATACCGGTGAGTTGCCCTTGGTTTCTGCTGAAAAAAGTGATCAAGCGATCTGATTCGCTGTAGTCCCTGGTGCGGAGAATGATCGCCTCATCTCGGCGAATTGCCATGTACACTCCCTGCCGCTAAGCTTCTCGCATTGCTTTTCACCCAGCAATATATTTCAAAAACACTGAAGAGAGGGAGAGGTAGATGACGATGCCCGAAATATCATTGACGATGGTAACAAACGGCCCGGAAGCCACCGCCGGGTCAATGCCCAGCCGCTGAAAAGCAACTGGAATCAGCGTGCCCATGAGCGACGCCACTATGATGACCAGCGCTATGGAGGTTCCTACGGTCAGACCTAGAACAGGATTCCGATGCCAGATTTCTGCGGCTATTCCCAAGGTAAGGCCACAGGCGAGGGCCATAAGCAGGCCAACTCTGGTTTCCTTATAAACGGTGCGACCCAGTCTTCGTAGATCAATGGCACCTGTGGCCAGTCCCCGCACTGTAATTGTGGTGGACTGAATGGCAACGCTGCCTCCCAAGGCCATGATAACCGGGACAAAGGTAACGAGGACAATGGCGTCAGCCAAGGCCACCTTGAACAACCAGAGGAGGTAGCCGGTAAGCAGCCCACCCACCAGGGTGGTCAGCAGCCAGGGGAGTCGAAGGCGTGAAATTTTCCAGATCTGGTCGCCGTAGACCAGTTCGTCTTCGTGGGTTCCGGCCATGCGCAAGACATCTTCGGAGATCTCGTCCTCGATTATGTCTATAACATCGTCAATGGTAATTCGCCCCACCAGGCTGACATCAGACTCAACCACCGGTGCCGAAATAATGTCATACTTCTGGAATATCCTGGCAACGTCTTCCTGGTCCATTTCCACCGGAATAGGACGAACACTTGTGTCCATGACCTCTGCAACAATGTCGCCTGGGTCTGAGAGGATCAGCCGTCGCAAACTCATCTGTCCCACCACCTGCTTGCGAGAGTTAATCACGAAGATATTTGCCAACCCTTCCAAGTCCTTGCCATGCTCGCGAACATGCTTGATGGTATCAGCAATGGTTGCCTCCTGGGGCACTGCCAGCAACTCAGCTTGCATGATGCCGCCAGCGGTTTCCTCATCATAGGCCAGGAGCCGACGAACCTCTCTGGAATCCTCGACGTCAATGGAGGCCAAAACCTCCTCGACCACCTCTTCCGGGACGCTGGCAAGAAGATCTGCGGCATCGTCAGAGTCCAATTCGTCAACGATTTCGCCCAGACGTTGGTGAGGTAAATCGGCCAGGATCTGATCTTGAGAAAACTCCGAGAGTTCAGCGATTACCTCTGAAGCGGTGTCAATATCCAGCTCGCGGAATAGCTTTTTCTTCTCACGCTCGTCCAGAGCCTCGAACAAATCTGCAATGTCGGCAGGGTGAAGGTCCGCCAGCAATAGAACCGCCTCAGCCAGCCGATTCTTGTTCAGATCAGCCTTCAACAATGAGAGAGTGTCGCTGCGTTCCTTGGTCATGGTCTGTTCACCGGCTCTCGTTGTTCAATATCTGGTGTGAGGAGCAAGGATGGATCAGGCAGTTTCAGGTAAACTACCTGACCTGTTTCACCCAACCGTTTGAGGGGTTCATCATTCAGGTAGAGTTGGATACCACCGGCGTTGCCAATGAGGAGTCTGTAACTTGATGACGCCCGCCATGTTAGCTGTTCACCCGGCTGAAGCAAGTATTCATGCTCCCCAGTCTCATCGGTGCTAATACGGACCCAGGTGGTTTCAGTTGCCTCGGCCTTCAGCAGGTATGGGGACTGGGCAGGAGAAAATATTCCCTCTTCCTGCGGAGATTCACCTGAGGGATAACCACTGCCTTCATCAATCTTGGAGACTTTTGCAACAATGGAAGCAGCAGGGGCAGCCTGCCCACCTAATTGAGGGCTGTCAGGTTTTGATCCAGTCATCAACTCTCCCTGAGTCCGCCTGGAACTCTGAGCGGACTTTGCCTGGTTTATTCCAGAGTCAGGATCACTCTTGACCGCTCTCTGGTCCACGGCAGTTGGGGAGACGAACTTTCCACGTGAGGACGACGTGGACTGCTTTCTCACAGAGCTGGGGCGGTACCAAAAGAAGATCAAACCTGTTATCAGGGTGAGGGCAATGACAAGAACCAGCAGTTTTTTATTGGAGGATTGGGGCTGTAGTCGTTGATGGAATTTCTCTATCCCTTCCTGATGGTCTCCCGCCTCCTCAAGCAGATTCTGGTATTCAACAATTACCTCTTCCGGATTCAGACCAATCTTCTCTGCATAAGCTTTCAGAAATCCCTTAATGAGAACCGGGGCGGGGAGTTGTTCAACATTCCCATGCTCAATGGCGCGCAGCATGTCCATACTGATTCTGGTATCGGCCGAGATCTGCTCCAAGCTTATTCCTCGTGCTTGTCGTTCTGCTTGCAGAAATTCACCGAGGCTTTTCATGAGATCGCTTCCAGTTGAAATTCAGCCCCAAATTGCTCTTGGGGCTAGGGGTAGATGCGCTGTAACATTCTCGGAAATGGAATAGCTTCGCGTAGATGTTGGATGCCGCAAATCCAGGCTACAGTGCGCTCAATTCCAAGACCGAAGCCTGAATGGGGCACCGAGCCATAGCGTCGTAGATCAAGATACCACTCGAAAGGCTCCCGGGGTAGATCGTGCTGCGCCAGTCTCTCCAGAAGCTTGTTATAGTCGTCTTCTCTCTGAGAGCCGCCAATAATTTCTCCATAACCCTCAGGCGCCAGTACATCAACACAGAGGGCTAGGTCAGGCTTATCTGGATCACTTTTCATATAAAAAGCTTTGGTTTGCAATGGGTAGTGGGTGATCATTACGGGTCGATCAAACTGTTCTGAAATGAGAGTATCCTCGATGGTACCAAAATCTTCACCCCACTCGTGGTCAATGCCGTTTTGTCGCAAGAGATCCAGGGCTTCATCGTACGTTATTCGCGGAAAGGGAGGTAGCACCGACTCGAGTTTACTTCGCTCACGCCCCAAAACCTTGAGTTCCTCGCTTTTATGGGTGAGGACCGAATGGACCAAGTGGCTGACCAGTTGTTCTGCCAGAGAGAGAATATCCTCCAACTCAGCGAAGGCCGCCTCTGGTTCTAGCATCCAGAACTCGGTAAGGTGCCTGCGGGTTTTAGACTTTTCCGCCCTAAAAGTGGGGCCAAGAGTGTAGACTTTGCCAAAAGCCATGGCACCAGCCTCGGCATACAGTTGGCCGCTTTGGGATAGGTAGGCTTTTTCATCGTAAAAATAATCGGTTTCAAAAAGGGTGGTGGTGCCTTCACAGGCAGCGGGAGTGAGGATGGGAGCATCGAAGAGGATGAATCCCTCTAGGTTCAGATAGTCCCGAGCCGCTTCAATAACCTGGCTGCGGATTCGCAGAATTGCGTGTTGCTTGGCAGAACGAAGCCAGAGATGGCGATGGTCCAACAAAAATGCCGGTCCGTGTTCCTTGGGGGTGATGGGATAATCTTCAGCTATCTGGACAACGGTAATATCGCTCACTTGCAGCTCGTGACCACCGGGAGATCTGGCGTCTACGTGGACGGTTCCGGTGACCACCAAAGAGGACTCTTGGGTCAGGGTATCGGTGAGGGCAAAGGTAGCAGGGCTCACCTCGTTCTTCACCACCACAGCCTGGATGGTACCAGTTCCATCTCTGATGAGGAGAAAGCGGATCTTGCCGCTTGACCGTTTGCTGTAAAGCCAACCACGGATCGTCACCGTCTGATCAACAAACTGGCCAATAGTATCAACGGTGGTAGTTTGGACCATGGAAGTTCTCCGATAAAGACAAAAGTATCCCCAGAGGTTGACGATCACCGTTTCTGGAGCTGTGGGCTGGTCTCATCGACAATCTTCACATACGAGCGTTCCCGCAAACTGCTCAACCATTCCCTATATCTGAATTCAACTTCTCTTTTGTAGAGCAAATTCCGAATGCTTTCCCGAACCTCATCCAATGCCTTGGGGGGTGCTCTGTCCACCTCGGTGACTTTAATAATGTGTATACCTCTGGTGGTTTCTATGTCCGGGCTGACTTCGCCAGCCTTCAAATTCTCGACTGCGGCCTCGAGAACGGGCTCGAGTTCGCCTGGGGCGAAGTAACCCATGTCTCCTCCCGCCTCCGCTCCGGGACCTTGACTATAGTTCTTAGCCAGCAAGCCAAAATCGACTCCAGCTCGCACACGTTCTAGGATCTGTTGGGCCAGGTCACGTAAGCGAGCTCGCTCCTCCGGAGTGTCGTCGGGATAGTAGGGCAGGTAAATGTCCTGGATACGCCACCGTTCCTGTTTCTCGAATTCATGGATATGGTCCTGATAGTAAGCTTCGACAATTTCGTCAGTGATTACGGTTTTATTTTGAACCTCGCGGCTGACAAGCTTTCTTTGTTCCAGACCCTCCTTGATTTGCTGGCGAAGGTCCGTTATCGATCTCTCTTGCTTGCGAAGTTCGGCTTCCAGGGTTTCCGGGGTAAGACGGTTTTCTTTCATGATTCTAGCAATCGCCCCATCTACTTCCTCTTCACTCACGGAAATTTTTAGTCGGGAGATCTCTTGGGAGGCCAAACGTTCGTCAATGAGGCGATTCAGAATACTGTGTCGCATCTCTTCCAAGGACAGCTCTTGCTCACGAAGGAAAGGATTTTGCTGCCGGGCAGCTACCAGTGCGTTTGTCCTTTCATTGAGCTCACTCAGGGTAATAATGTCGTCATTCACGTAAGCAATGATGCGGTCTACGAGCTCCGCAGCTGTGCCAAAAGAGGGCAAAATACCTCCCAGCAGTAAAAACAGCGACAAATTAAGAATCCAACTTCTCCAGCGCACGTCTCTTCCCAGATAACACTGGCCAAGTTGATCTAACTACCCGACCTTAAAACAAAAAGCTAATAAAATTAGATTGATAACATGTTACTTTAAGTTGTGCAAGAGCTTTTTCAGCTCGGTGATTGACTCTACCACATCGTAGGTGGGGCTGCTAAAATAGAGACGGTGTTCTGGGGTAAGGCGCAAGTGCTCTGGCTCGGCTGCAACCAAGCCAGTTAGTTTGTTTAAGTCTATTTCGGGATTTTCAGAAAAGGTAAGGACATACTCGCCATTCACCGCATCCAACCGTTTCACCCACAACCGACGCAAGAGCAGTTTCAGATTTAGCAGTACGAGTAGATGGGAAGTCTCTTCAGGCAGAGGACCAAATCGATCCCGCAGTTCTTCTTCCATATCTGCGAGAGAGCTTTCATCGCTGGCACTGGCGAGGCGCTTATATGTGTTCAATCGCTGGCTACTGTTGGTGATGTATGTTTCAGGTAGATGGGCGGCCAGGTTGAGGTGAATCTCCGGTTCTGCCGGCTCCCTGGCAGTTTCTCCTTTGAGTTGGGTAATGGCCTTTTCCATGAGGTGTACGTACATCTCATAACCCACTGCAGCAATGTGGCCAGATTGGGCGGCCCCAAGAATATTACCTCCACCTCTGATCTGCAAGTCGTTGAGAGCTATCTTGAAACCGGAGCCAAGTTCGGTGAAATCCATAAGGGCCAGTAACCTCCTCTGGGCCTGCCGGGTGACTAGGTGTTCACCCGGAATGAGCAGGTAAGCATAGGCCTGTTCTGAAGATCTACCCACCCTACCACGGAGCTGATAGATCTGCGCCAAGCCGAATTTGTCGGCCCGGTTAATGAAAATTGTGTTTGCGGCAGGGATGTCTAGACCTGACTCGATAATTGTAGTGCAGACGAGCACATCAATTCGGTGATGGATGAAGTCTAGCATGGCCTGCTCTAGTTCGCGTTCCCGGAGCTGACCATGCGCTACCGCCACTGTGATTTCAGGCAATAGTTCCTGAATGTAATTAGCCATCCGATAGATAGTTTTGACGTTGTTATGGACAAAAAATACCTGTCCCCCTCGCTCCTTCTCTTTACGGACGGCTTCCTTAATTATGAGGTCGTCGAAGGAGCATATTCTGGTCTCAATGGCTCTACGGTCCTCAGGCGGGGTGTCAATGACGCTTAGATCTCGAATTCCTATGAGTGACATGTGCAAGGTGCGGGGAATGGGAGTGGCAGTCAAGGTCAGGACATCGACCTCAGCCCGAAGCTGTTTGATCCGTTCTTTGTGTCGGACGCCAAAACGATGCTCTTCGTCGATAATAAGCAATCCCAGATCTTTGAAGACCACATCTCGTTGGAGCAATCTGTGGGTACCGATAATAATATCAACGAGGCTGTTCTGGAGGTCCGCAAGAATCTTTTTTTGTTCCGCTTTTCCTTTAAAACGGCTCAGCACCTCCAAGAAGGCGGGGTAACCATCCAGCCGTTGCTTGAAGGTGAGGTAGTGTTGCTCTGCAAGAACCGTGGTGGGTACAAGTATCGCCACCTGCTTGCCGTCCATTACTGCCTTAAAAGCAGCGCGCAGGGCTACTTCGGTCTTACCGAAGCCGACATCACCACAAATGAGCCGGTCCATGCACCTATGTCGCTGCATATCAGCAAGGACGTCTTCTATTGCTGCCTGCTGATCCGGGGTTTCTTCATAAGGAAAGGTGGCCTCGAATTCACGAAAAGAACTGTCCGGTGGAGAGAAAGTCATTGCTTGCTTAATGTGACGCAGGGCATAGATGTGCAGGAGTTCTTGTGCTACTTTCTGGATGGAGTCCTGAACCCGTTTTCGAGTGGAGGCCCAGCGCTGTCCCCCCAGTTTGTCCACTCGAGGCTGATAGCCCTCGACGCCGATATATTTCTGCACCCTATCCAACCGGTCAACGGGAAGATAAAGGAGGTCGCCGTCCTGGTATTCCAATAAGAGGAAATCATTTGAGTGCTCGTTGATCTTCAGGTGGACCAGCCCTTTATAAATACCAATTCCGTGGTCCAGATGAACAACAAAGTCATCAGTCTGAAGATCAGCAAATGTAGCCAGAAATGAACCTATTTCAGGAGGGCGGACCCGGTGCCGACGGGGCTTCTCACCATACAGCTCTGTTTCGGTGACAACGGCCAAACCCTCATCCGGCCACAGAAACCCCATGGGGAGGCGACCCACCACAATCTTGGTAACCGGAGCTCGAAAAGAAAGCTGCCCAAAAGGTTCCGAACTGAATTGGGCGTCCACTCCATAATCAGTAAGCAGGTCTTCCACCCGGCGACCCTGTTCCGCTGTACGACAAACCAGGAATGGGCTCATCCCAGACTGTTGCCACTGTTGGAGCCTTTGAGCCAGGGGTTCTAGCAACCGCTGGCGCTGCTGATGATCTTGAATTTTCTGCTGCAGCCCCCTGTGATCCCCTAGACGGAAGTGGAGAACCTCTGAACTTTTCCCATCAGAAGTATGCTCTACTGGAAGACTGGACTGTAGGATTTGAGGGTAGGATTCAAGCGATGTATCTATTTTCGCCCCATTGAGCAAGTAAGTTTCCGGGGAAAGAGTCCAGCGGGAGTTCTGACGAGCAACATCCCGGTCTCGGTCGGCTTGTTCTAAAAGCCCGACTACCGTCTTTTTGATACTACCTGAGTTGCTCTGCACCACGAGGGTTGATAGTGGCAGGTAATGGAAGAGAGTCTCGAGTCTGTGATAATAGAGCGGCAGTAACTGCTCAATGCCGGGGAAGTGGCTCAAGCCCTTCACACGTTCCTGCCAGAGCTCCAGGTCGCCGCGCCACGTGCCTTCCTCCTCCAGAGCTTCTTTTAACGAAGAAGCAGCCCGTTGCTGCCTAGAGGTAGTGAGCAGTATTTCGTGGGCTGGCACTATGATCACATCATCCAGATGTTCACTGGATCGCTGGCTGGCTGGACTGAAGAACCGAATTGACTCTAAAATCTCATCAAAAAACTCCAAGCGCAGGGGTTGGGGGTAAAGCGGAGTATAAAGGTCAATAATGTCGCCACGTACGCTGAGATCACCCACTTCCTCCACCAAATCGGTCCGGTAATAGCCGATGGAAACCAAGTGGGATATTAGCTCTTCCCGCTGTATCTCTTCTCTTACAACCAGATATCTGCTGGCGTCCATGCAGTGTCGACGAGGCAGAACCTTTTCCATTACTGCTTGGGCCGGGGCCACAATGATTTTTGCTTGGTTGCTCGCTGCAGATGCGTAGAGAACGGCGAGTCGCTGAGCTTGCACATCAGGAGCGACAAAGGGTTCTGCTGGCATGCGGCGATTGGCTGTGGGAAAAAGCCAAAGGGGACATTCCAGGGGGTCCCCCCGCCAATGTTCAGCAAGGCCGAGAAAGAATGAGAGGCTCTGATGGGCTTCCCAGGCTTGTTTCGGCGAGGCAGTAATCAACAGCACCGTCCGTTTCAGGCCTGGAAGCATACGTGCTAGCCCATAATAGAGTCCCCATTGGCTCAGACCCTGGGCAAAAATCTTCCGGCTGCCGCTGGCAATGGCAGCGGCCAGGTCTTCAAGACGAGCACCACCAACCAGGTGTTGCCAGTCTTCAGCCAACGGTACTTCGGTGGGGGTATCGCCCTGTAACATAAACGACAGTACTCCACGGACTGGAAACGATATAGTCGTCAAACATTTATTGACCGACTATAATCAAAATGTGAGAAAGGCACAGAAAGTGACAATATAATGAGCTGCGCCTAACCGCCGCCCAGTGGCGATTAAAGCATAAATGGGGCAAGCAGCACAAAGAAAAATATGCGGGCTAGGCAATAATTGAGTTACCGGCTAGATCGTCAAATAGCCGCTTCATCTCAGCCTGGAACAGGCAGAGAAACTAACGCATTTACCGGACAAAGGCAAGAGGAGAAAGAACCGCTAAAAAATGGTAATATTATGCACCCGATCTGGTTTTCTTCTGCTGTTGACGGAGTTAAGCTCTTTCTTTGGGGTTCAATTGGGTAAATGGGAGTGTGTCGTTGGTTACTGAAAGAGAAAAGACAAAATGGCTGAGCGCCCGAGAGCTGAGCTTGGTGGCTCTTTTTGCAGCCTTCACTGGCATTGGTGGTTTCATTCGGGTTCCCATTCCTTTTGTGCCGCTTACCTTGCAGACGCTGATGGTCATGTTTTCCGGCGTTATTTTGGGGGGACGGCTGGCCGCTCTCAGTCAGCTAGTCTACATCCTGGTAGGGTTGATGGGCATTCCCATTTTTGCCCATGGGGGTGGACCTGGCTATGTGTTACAACCCACCTTTGGTTACCTGTTGGGTTTTGTCTGTGGAGCCTATGTCATAGGCCGTTTCACTGAAAAGCGAAACCCCTTGACTCGCTCTTTCCTCTGTATGGCCCTGGTGATCGGCACCATAGCAATCTACATTCCGGGAGTAAGCGTTCTCTATCTCAATTTGAACTTTATTCAACAAAAGGCTGTTTCGCTCAGTACAGCGTTGAAAATAGGATGTCTTGTGGTTCTGCCCGGAGACTTGATCAAGATTGGCGTAGTGCTCTACTTCGGCCCTCTCCTGCGCCAAAAAATCCAGATGTCTAGCCCGGATATTTCATGAATTACTTGCTGCAACCACGGATATGGCCGTCCTTCTTTCCGAGCTGTAGGCTCTACGAGCCGGAAGCCGGGCGTCCTCGGGTGTTCCTTCGACAGGCTCCCCGAGACTACGCTCGGGACAAGCAGGACAGGCTTCCCCTGCGACGTACCGTTCAGGTACGGAAACCAATCCCGCGGTACCGCGGGACGAGTCGCCCGGTGGCACGCCCATCCTCTTTGCGCTCGCTGCGCTCCGCTCAGTCCCGCAAGCGGGTTCCCAGTTTC
>CAMYLW010000030.1:10637-13816 GCA_947259475.1 Thermodesulfobacteriota bacterium | reverse complement strand
TTTCGCTCATAGATCCTCCCCATCATAGTCGCTGCAGTTGGCCACTCCCATAACCCCTTTTACTATTTGACTTTTTCGAAAGTATAGCGACATCAATCAAGAGCGTCAATGGTAATCGCAAAGGGCAAAGCGCAGAGCGTGGATCACCCCATGGCAGCGACAGGCAGTGGCAACCAAGATGTGCTTCTCTGTTGATCGCGCCTCTTCAAGGAGTTGCCAAAGAACTGACAACTGGTATCCACCCACCCCCGGCGCCAACTGATGGCTGCGTACCACCAAGGTCACATAGCCCTCCACCTCTATGTTCCGAATAACATCAAACAAATTAGCTTCACGAACCTCCCCTGTCACCGGGCAACTCTCCTCCGGTTCATCGCAGTCGTCAGGACAGCGAAAGGTGGCAAAGCTGGCATAGAGAGCCCCCGTCTTTGCTCGTAGAGAATTGGGGACTTTTTGGTCGAGTATGAATGGAACTGCAAGTTGAGTAACTGTCCCCTCTCTGGCCAATTGTCGGCACAGCCAGGCAAAGGCAACGTGTACTGGAATGGCCGGAACGATCCATTCGGAACCAAGATCCTGATAGTGAACGAGGAAATCGATGGCATCCTGCGCAACTGTCTCGACTGACTGATCTCTGCGTTTTTCCAAGACGTGGTAATCTCGGTCCACCACTACCAGGCGGGAGACCTTCTTTCGTGCTAAAATTCTTTGTAGTGCCAGGGATCCGAAGCGTCCGGCTCCGAGAATAAAAAATGATTCCATCTGCACTGCTCCTTTTGCTTGTTTTATTCCAACAGTGGGCGAGATGAAACCACAAATATCACCCCAATCGTTGACACCCCTAGCTTTTCTTCCTATAGTGCAGCCGAAGCGAGGCGAAGCCGCGACCAAATTTGAAATCAGAAGCACGAAACAGATTCTGAGCAACAGATGTGGGATGTGAGATTCAATATTTTTCTTGGGTTTTAGTATCCCACATCCCAGATCCCACATCTAGATAACATTAAACATGCTTATTGACACCCATTGCCATTTAGACTTTGAGGACTTGGTCGTAGAGCAAAAGGATATCTTGGCGAGAGCAAGGCAGGTGGGTGTTCAGCAAATCATTACCATAGGCATCGACCTTCCCACCTCCCGGCGGGCCCTTGCTCTGGCTGAGGCCAACGGAGAGATCTATGCCACCATAGGTATCCACCCCCACAATGCTTGCGCCCTCTCGTCCAAGGATTTCCAAGAATTGCAGACCCTGGGCCGTAAATCGCAGGTGGTAGCTTACGGCGAGATCGGCCTCGACTTCTACCGCAACTATAAACCGCGGCCAGTACAGATCTCCTGTTTGCATGAACAGCTCAATGTGGCCCGACAGCTGGGGTTGCCCGTTGTAATCCATGACCGGGAGGCTCACGAAGAAGTTTTGCAGATTTTGCGAGAACAGAAAGCCTGGGAAATAGGTGGGGCCATGCATTGTTTCTCGGGTGATTGGTCCTTTGCAAAAAAATGTTTGGATCTGGGCTTTTATCTCTCCATCGCAGGTCCCGTGACTTTTGCTAAAGCACAAATCCTGCAGAATGTGGCCCGACAATGTCCTCTTGACCGCTTGCTCCTGGAAACCGATGCCCCTTTTCTGGCTCCGGTACCCAAAAGAGGAAAACGAAACGAGCCAGCTTTTCTCATCCACACTGCAGAAAAAATTGCCTCACTACGAAATCTCCCCTTAGAAGAGGTGGCCATGCAGACGACCTTAAACGCCCGCAAACTTTTCAAGTTGCCAAAGGTAGACGGGGAGATGACATCTGAGCAAAATGAATAAGAACAAAAGGAATGAAGCCTTTATCCTCGCCTCAGGTTCTCCGCGGCGTCGAGAACTCTTGCGCCAGCTAGGGTTCTCTTTCACGGTCATTCCCAGTAGCCTGGAAGAAACCAACCAGAGCGGCATGGAACCGAGAGGTCACGCCACCTATTACGCCAAAGAGAAAGCCAAGGAGGTGGCTCAACGGTACCCCCAACAATGGGTATTGGCGGCAGACACCATCGTTGTTGTTGATGAGGAAATCTTAGGAAAACCAGTCGATTTCGCTGAGGCCACGGCCATGCTCTCCCGCCTAAGCGGGCGCAGCCATCATGTCATTACCGGAGTCAGCTTGTTACACGCACAATATGGGGTGGAGGAGAGCCAAGCAGTTGAGACCGAGGTTTTTATGGGAAGGCTCGGCGCTGCAGATATTGAAGGCTACATTGCAACTGGTGAGCCTATGGATAAAGCTGGCGCTTATGGCATCCAGGGCATTGGCGGTTTTTTAGTTCAACGGATCGAGGGTTCTTACTCGAACGTGGTGGGTTTGCCCCTTTGCGAGACCGTGGAGTTATTACGTCGTCATCGAGTTGCCGATCCTTTCTAGCCCCTCCAAAATTCAGTGGTGAGAAAATGTCAGTTGCAGAGAACCTCGCCCGGGTCAGAGAGCAGGTAGCGGATGCTGCCATCCGCTCTAACCGCTCACCCGAATCGGTCAAACTGGTCGGTGTCACTAAGACCGTAGAGGTTGAGCGTATCAAGGAAGCGGTATCAGCGGGTCTGCAAATATTGGGAGAAAATTACGTCCAAGAAGCCCAAAACAAGATCGAACAGGTGGGAGGCCAGACAAGTTGGCATTTCATTGGGCGTTTGCAGAGTAACAAAGCAAAATACGCGGTTAAGCTCTTCGACCTTATTCAAACTGTCGATACTCTGAAACTGGCTACTGAATTGAACCGCCGCGCTCAACCTTTAGGGCGAGTGCTTCCCATCATCATCCAGGTGAACCTTGCCGGCGAAGCAAGTAAGGGTGGTGTTCATCCGGCCAAGTGCATCCAACTAATCCGAGAGATCTCCGAATTCACTAATCTACAAATCCGAGGGCTTATGACCATGCCGCCTTTCTTCAACGATCCGGAACGTGCCAGACCACACTTTCGCCGGCTGAGAGAGCTGAGCCAGGAGATAGCCGAGGCTCAGTTACCTGATGTTGAAATGCATGAACTGTCCATGGGTATGTCTGGCGATTTTGAGGCAGCCATCGAGGAAGGCGCAACACTGATTCGAGTGGGAACTGCTATTTTTGGAGAGCGACCGTAAGTCGTTGACGCATTGTCTCATACAAAGCCATAGCACCAGCCGCTGCAGCATTGAACGAATCGAG
>CAMYLW010000030.1:0-10588 GCA_947259475.1 Thermodesulfobacteriota bacterium | reverse complement strand
GTCCGCCTCACCAGCGGTCGGATGCCTTTGGCCTCTCCGCCGATCACCAGAGCCGTCGGCTGACAGAGATCGAGTTCATAAAGAAACCGGTCCGCTTCCATGGTCAATCCCACCACCCAGATTCCTTGTTTTTTGAAAAGCTCCAGGGTTCGCTTCAAATTGGTGACCCGAGCAACGTCCATGTGCTCAAGAGCGCCGGCTGAGGCCTTGGCTACCGCAGCAGTCAGAGAGGCAGCCCGATCTTTTGGCACCACCACTCCGTGAGCTCCACAGACATATGCGGTACGTATGAGACCACCTAGATTCTGGGGATCCTGGATACCGTCCAATACTAAGATAAGTGCAGGGTCGTCACGCTGGGCCGCTTCGAGGATGTCATCCAGATCGACGAATGAAGAAGGAGAGAGGAGAGCTACAATTCCTTGGTGGGCAGTGGTCCCGGCCCTGGCGTCCAACCGTTGCCGCTCGTGGGAGCGGATCTTGATGCCGAGTTCCCTCGCCTGGGCGAGGATTTCTGCAACAGTGCGGTTCTGTCCACTCCGGCTTACCCAGATTTCCCTGACCCTGTGGCCATGAGCTGCAAGCGCTTCGCGGACTGGATGTATACCGTAAATAGTTTCTATCATGTAAAGTGCAGAGCTCAGTCAGGTTGGATCAGATTACGTACTCGCGGGAGAATCGCCTGTCGCCGGCACCGAGTGGAGAGGATGATGGCTGCGAGCGCCTCTACGGCTTCCTCCAGAACATCATTGATTATCAAGTAATCATACCAAGACGCCTCTCCAAGTTCTCTGGAGGCGTTGTCCAGCCTGGCCTCCACATCCCCCCCCTGTTCGGTACCCCTTTCACTAAGACGTTTCTTCAAGGTCTCACGATCAGGCGGTAAAACGAAAATGAAACAGGCGCGGGGAAAATGCTCTTTCACCTGGCGAGCACCCTGGACGTCAATCTCCAGAAGCAGGTCCCGCCGGTCATTCAGGTGTTTTTCTAACTGCGCACCAGAAGTTCCGTAGTAATTCCCGTGGACTTGGGCACACTCAACAAAAGCACCCGCCTCTTTCATCGTCAGAAAAGTCTCCAATGAGACGAAATGGTAGTCTCGACCCTCTGACTCTCCTTGGCGCGGTGCCCTGGTGGTATAGGAAATCGAGTAGGCGAGCTCAGGAAATCTCTCCCGCACCCCCGTCCGCAAACTTGACTTTCCCACCCCTGATGGGCCAGAAAGCACGAAGAGTTGCCCAGTAGAGTCCATCACTTTATCTTGCTATCGCCATCTTTGCCGAGAGAATCGGCCATAAACCGTTGGGCAATTGTCTCAGCCTGCACTCCGGAAAGAATGACATGATTGCTGTCGGTGATGATGATTGCCCGAGTGCGTCGCCCCATGGTGGCATCAATGAGTTTCTTCGCCATCTTGGCGTCCTCTTTCAGCCGCTTCATCGGTGCAGACCCCGGCGAAACAATAGCAACTACTCGATCCACCACCACCGTGTTACCAAAGCCGATGTTTAAAAGTCTTCCCTCCATTTCAACTCCACCTTCCGACGAATGGTGCCCTGAGGCAATTTCGCCCGAGCCTTTTTGAGAGCAAATTCGAGCCCAGCACTATCCTGACGTTCGTCAGTTCAGACTGTCACCTTGCCTTTTTTGCCTCAGTTGTTCCAGCCCTATTCAACGTTTTGTAACTGTTCCCGGAACCTCTCAAGCTCTGTCTTCATCTGGATTACTTTTTGAGCGATTTCCAGATCGTTCGTCTTGGAGCCTATGGTGTTGACCTCTCGGTGCATTTCCTGCAGGAGAAATTCCAGCTGACGACCCCGGGGACCTTCTGCTTCGAGTAGATCACTGAACTGTCGGATATGGCTTTGTAAGCGCACTAACTCCTCAGTGATATCGCTTTTTTCAGCGAAAAACGCAACTTCCTGAGCCAAACGCGCCTCATCCAACTCCGCCTCACCAAGCAGATCCTGAATCCTTTTCTGTAGTCGATCCCGGGCGTCTTGAACCACAAGCGGTTCCCGGGTCTCAACTTCCCCGGTTAGAACCTCAAGTTGGTGCAGTCGCCTGCTGAGATCACTTGTCATTGCCTCCCCTTCCTCCTTCCGCATGAGGAGACAGTCACTGACCGCTTGATCGAGAGCCGTCTCCACGACTCTCCAAGCTTTTCCCCTGCTTTCCTCGTCTTCCTGGAAAGCAAATAGGTCACGGAAATTTAAAAGAGATTCCAACCTGAGATCCCCTTGGAGTCCCAGTTCCTCTTGGAGAATGAGAAGCAGCCTTTTGTACGTTTTGGCCAGTTCGGTATCTACAGTGAGATGCTGCACTTTGTCCAAAGTATCATCGGCAAGAACACTGACCTCTATGCGTCCTCTGGAAAACTTTGAACTGACCCTTTTCTTAATATCCTCTTCAAAATCGCTGTATTTGCGAGGTAACTTAATTCGGATATCACAGAAGCGGTGATTGAGTGTCCGGAGCTCAATCGTGAACCGGTAACCGTCAGCCCCGGCCTCGCCACGTCCAAAAGCTGTCATGCTATGAAGCACTTTTCCACCCCTCTATGGCCCAATTGGGCCGCCATTGTCTGAACCACATAGACCACGGAGCGATGGAATGGCAGATTGTTGATTGCGATGTCTTCCAGTTCCCAATTGTTTCAATCTACAATCTCAAATCTTAAATCTCAAATATCCTTTGTTCGCTCTGTGCTCTTTGTGGTTGATTCTTCGCTTCGCAGTTGAAGTAAATATTTCTGTCTTATGGCTCGAAGCCAGTTCCGTACTTTGGGTTCTGCATAATCTGGGAAGGTCCAAACCAGCGGTCGATAGTCCCGGTCACGATAAATCAGAGTCAAATTTGCGTAGATACCACTACTCAGATAGATCCGATGGGCGTAGTTCTTGCCGCTCGCCAACACCAACCGTTCGGCCAGCAGGTAGCCCGGATCGATGTTTACGCGTCGACTTCCCCCTGCACTCTGTTCAGTCTCCAGAAGATTGGTCTGTACTTTGATCTGTGCCAAGTCCTCCTGAGAGATGAGACCATCGAAGCTGGCAAATCGTCTGAACAGAGGCTGTCCCATCTCGGCATAGTAGTAGTCGGTATGGTCAAATGCTAGCAGTGCACTAACAAAATCCAGTATCCCACAACATCCGGTCAGTTCACACAATACTTTGACAATATGCTCCGCAGAACCGGCAATTACACTCACAATGAGCTTTGCTGGTTTCGGATCTTGGGGAATGCTCATAATACACGGCTTTACAACGGCCGGAAGTTTGTCAGACAGAGGTTTGTCGGCCAACGCAGGTATAGTGAAATCCGAGGGCCTGCATTTTCTTCGGCTCGTAAATATTTCTGAGATCAACCACCACCGGCTCTTTCAAGAGTTCGGCCATCCGGTTCCAGTTCAGGTTCCGAAACTGGTTCCATTCCGTAATAATTACCAGGCCGTGAGCACCATTGGCAGCATCGTAGGCATCCTTGGCATAGTATATACTTTTCAGCATTTTCCGGGCTTCCTTCATCCCTGCCGGGTCGAAAGCACGAATTTTGGCACCCTGCCGTTGCAAACCCCTGATAATAGCAATGGATGGAGCCTCTCGCATGTCATCTGTATTGGGCTTGAAAGTAAGGCCCAGAATCGCCAGGTTCTTCCCCTTCACTCCACCCAAAGCTTTGTTGATCTTTTCGACCATTAACTTTCTTTGCCGATTGTTAACCCTCATTACCGCTTTAACAATCTCAAAGCTGTAGCCGTGATCGTGGCCGATCTTGTCGATAGCCTTAATGTCTTTGGGAAAACAGGAGCCGCCAAAGCCGGGGCCGGCATGGAGGAATTTCGGCCCTATGCGACGGTCTAATCCCATTCCTTTGGCCACCTGGTGAACATCGGCGCCCACTTGTTCACAAATATTGGCCATCTCATTGATAAACGAAACCTTGGTGGCAAGAAAAGCATTGGAGGCGTACTTGATCATCTCCGAAGTCTGCACATCGGTGACCACAAAAGGGGTCTCAATAAGATAAAGCGGACTAAAGAGATCCTTTAGAATAGCGATGGCCTGGTCGCTCTCAGCTCCTATCACCACCCGATTGGGCCGCATGAAATCCTCTATTGCCGCCCCCTCTCTAAGGAATTCAGGATTCGACACCACATCGAAGGCCACGTCGGACTTTCGTTGCTCTTCGATGATCTGGCTGATCATCTGACCTGTGCCAACGGGAACCGTGCTTTTCGTTACAATTACCTTATAGCCGTCGAGATTCTGACCGATGGTGACTGCCACCTCACGTATGTATTTGAGATCAGCACCACCGTCTGGGGCAGAAGGAGTGCCTACTGCAATGAAAACTACAAGGGCTTGCCTGATTGCACTTCCCGCGTCGGTTGTGAAACTCAAGCGGCCTGCCTTGACATTCTTAGAGACGAGCTCAGCGAGCCCCGGCTCATAAAACGGCACTTCTCCCTGTTGCAGGAGCTCGATCCTGGCCTCATCCTTGTCTACGCAGGTGACGCTGACATCAAACTCAGCAAAACAGGCACCGGTTACCAATCCCACATAACCAACGCCGACTACACAGATATGCATTGGCAAGACTCCTCAGACTAGATCAACAGATCCGATATCAGCTGGACTGACTGATGCAGAGAAGGAAGTATGGAGACAGGACGCCATCTCCCCCAGTCAATCTTCCTTGGCCAATCTCCTCTGAATGATTAAATTTTTAGCAATAATCATTCCAAAAGACTGCACTGAGAAATGGGTGAGGGTTCACGCTGATATCGCCGGCCCATCTAGTCCCGGCCTGACTTATCCTCGAACAAAGCATCTTTTAGTCGAGAAGCTGTGACTGTGGCGGTGCCAATCTCTCCAACTACAATCCCAGCGGCGAGATTTGCCAACACCGCCGCCTGCCTCGGTGTCAGACCGGCTGCTAGAGCAAGAGTGAAAGTTCCTGTTACAGTGTCACCCGCACCGGATACGTCAAAAACCTTTCTGGCCACCGTGGGAATTTGGGTGGTCCGACCGTTCCCCTCAAACAGCGTCATCCCTCTGTCGCCCTGGGTGAGCAAAACCATCTGGCAACCAAGTTCATCAAGCAGGCGGGTCCCAGCTCGCCTGAGGCTCTGGTCGTCTTCAATTTGAATCCCGGACATTTGTTGAGCTTCATAATTGTTGGGAGTTATTAAAGTAACATCTTTGTATAACGCCAAATTCCGTACTGTGGGATCCACTGCCAAAATGGGCTGGCCATCTTGGCCGAGAGAGCGAAGACCGTCCATCAGGCTGCGAGTCACAACACCCTTGCCGTAGTCGGAAACCACAATTGCATCAATGAAACCGTTCTGTTCTTTGACGGTGGTAATAATTCTCTCGATGCTAGCCTCAGTTACAGGCTCCCTTTCCTCGCGATCCACTCGAACCACTTGTTGGGAGTGGGCGACTACTCTGGTTTTTATGGTGGTGGGTCGCCGATCTTCAACCACCAGGCCGTGAGTGGGACTGTTCATCTTTTGTAGCATGTGAACCAATTCCCTACCCATGGCATCATTGCCAGTGACCCCGCATAGGAGTGTTTGCCCGCCCAGAGAAATGATATTGTTAACCACGTTGCCAGCTCCACCCAGCACAAGGGACTCTTCTTCGACCTGTACCACCGGCACCGGTGCCTCAGGCGAAATCCTTTCAACGCGACCCCAGAGGAACTCGTCCATAATCACATCGCCCACTACCAGAGTCCGGCAGGATGAAAATTTGTCTATGCCTTCAGAGAGAACCTTGGAATCATAGGTGGTTGACATCTATCGAATCTACCTCTCAACCATGGTGGCTTTGAGTGCGCTGCCGATGAATATAGCACAGCAGTTAAAGTAAACCAGCACTTTTTTACCTGGTAGATTCCAAAAAGCATTGCAGATAGCTCTGCCCTCGAACGCTCTGCGCTTTCCCTCTGCGGTCTACGGATGAAACGAAGTAGTTCGTCATTTACAAACTCACTATCATTCATTACACTCCACATCTATGAAACGGATATTGCTAAGATATCTTCTCGTTGAGCAGGCGGTCCCTTTTTTTGTCAGCCTCTTGGTTCTGACTCTCGTTCTCTTTCTGGGCAAAATCATGCGGTACACTCAACTGCTCTTTGCAAGCGAATCCGGTTTGGCCGATCTCGGCATGCTCTTGCTCTATTCGCTCCCCTACTTTCTCGTCTTCACCATTCCTATGGCCACCTTACTCGCAGTACTTCTAGCATTTGCCAGGCTCGCTCATGACAACGAGATCACCGCCATGAAAACTGCTGGCATCAGCTTTTATCAGACGCTTCCTCCAGTGGCTCTGCTGACAGGCTTTGCCTGGTTGACCACCCTCGGTCTCTCCAGTTTTGTTCTGCCACATAGCAACAGTGGTTTTCAGCGCGTTCTTTTGGAGATGGCTCGCTCTAGAGGTCAGTTGGGTCTCAAAGAGCGAATTTTCAATGACCAGTTTGATGGACTCGTTTTTTTCATTAACACCATCTCCCCGGATGGCAGACACCTACGCGAGGTCTTTATTACTGATGAGAGATCCCCTGAGACCAAGAGCACTATCGTTGCCGAGGAAGGCTTTCTTGTCCACGATCCCAGCGGCAAAAGAATTACCCTTAGGCTTCTTCGAGGTCAGATCTTTCGGGTGGGAGATGAGATGGAAAGCCTGCAAACCATTCGCTTCCAGAACTATGATTTCAACCTGGATCTGGACTCATTTGCTTTCAATGAGAAGAATTTCCGTAAGAGAGAACGGCACCTCAGTTTCACTGAGCTAAGGCAGGCGCTGACTTCGACCAAACTCGACTCAAAAAAACGCAACAAATTATCATTTGAATGGCATCGTCGCCTGTCCCTCCCTTTCGCCTGTATTGTCTTGGGCTTTATTGCTGCGCCCTTGAGCGTTCAATCGAGGACCGGTTCCCGACTCTCCGGAGTGGTTCTGGGACTAGTCCTGTTTTTGCTCTATTATCTTTTTGTCTCAGCAGCCAAGGCCTTGGGGAAAGACGGGCCCTATCCACCTGCCATCGGTCTGTGGCTGCCGAATGTTATCTTCGGGGTACTTGCAGTTATTCTTTGGATCAAAACCGCTAGAGAATCTCCGTTCAAACCTATTCTGCTTGTACAGCGAAGCGCGGAACTGGTTGCTTCTTGGATCAAGACCCGTTCAAAAAGCTAGCTCGTGTCCATCCGGTACTATCAACAAAATGCTTGTTAGCTACGACAAAATACGCACAGTGCTTATTGTAATGATGGACAGACACTTGGGAAACCTTGTGGTCTCTCTCTCATCAATCGTCGCATTACAAGAGTATTTTAGGGGGAAAAATGTATATTTTGTGGTGGACAGTGCTTACCGAGAGGCTGTCGAAAGTATTGATGGCTTCGATAGAATATTCTACTTCCCAAGAAGAGAAATCTACGAAAGTAATGTGTTGAGAAGGACAGTACTGTATTTCAAATTCATCAATAAAATAAGAAGTATATCCCCAGATGCTGTCATCGACTTACAAGGTGGAAGTGCTTCTTCTGCAGTGAGTTTTTTGTCAGGTGCAACGTACCGCCTTAGTAACTCCTCTGCCAGAAGATCGTATGTCTATAATACAAAAATCGACCTTCCAGTTGGGAAGCATAAGGTTCACAGTTACATGGAGATTGCCATCGCACTCGGAGCTAACATAGACGATCCACGCTACCGATTGCACGCCTCCGAGAGAAGGAGAAACTCACTTGGCCCTGTTCTTAGGAAACATGGAATAACCTCTGAGAAGTCGATTATTTCCATCCATGTGGGTGCGGGCAACATTCACAAGCAATGGTCCACAGAAGGTTTCGCAGAGGTTGCAGACTGGCTTTCCGCTCAAGGTTTCCAGATCATATTTGTCGGCGCTGGCCGCGACCAGGACAAGATTGATGCCACAATGTCCTTGATAAGTCACAAAGCATACAATCTTGGAGGCAGTTTATCCATCGGTGAGTTGATGGCCCTTTTTGAAATGAGTTCCCTCTTTTTGGGCAATGACAGCGGTCCCATGCACCTTGCTGCTGCCATGGGAACCCCTATTGTTGCTCTTTTTGGGCCGGTGGATGAGAGGAGATGGAGACCACTTTCTCCCAATTCTGTGGTGCTGAGAGGTCAAGAGCCGTGTGATGATTGCAGGATCAAACTCAAAGATTGTGATAATTTTCCGTGTATTACCCTCCTGTCACCGAAGAAGGTGAAAGAGGTCATTGGCGAATTACTGGCGGAGTGATTCGTTTCTAGTTATTAGTGTCTCGTGCCTGCTGCGCCAAGCGCTATGCACTAACGAAAGCCCCCCCTCCGGTACAATCGCCAGGCTAGCACTAACACTGCCAGCAATGGATATTTTTTAAGTCGTGGAGTCCATTCAACCTTGACACCCGAGTGCCGTTCTATCTTCCACTGGATATATTCCAGCCCACCCTCAAAGGTAAAAAACGCTTTGCTTAGCCGCAAGATTGAAAGCATTTTGCCTTGAACGTTGCGCATTCCCCAGGCCAAGCGATTGCGGTTACGCACCCTCGCCGGAATGTTGGCTTGATAATGAAAACCGTCAGGCTTGTCAAAAACCTCCACCGCAAAAGGCACTGAAACCATGGCGGCTCGGGTCAGTTGCTCATAGTAGTCCTCCGCATCGTCAAACAGATGGACGAGGTTCTGTGGTCGCTCTGACCTGAGTTCGGCCCGGTAGCTGAGTAATAGCCCCTGGCGCCACAAATCTCTAGCAGTAAAGCGGTCGGTTATCTGAGGTAAGACGCGAGTTAGGAAGGTAATGACGGCCCGCGCCAATGCTACTCGTACCTGGCTTGCCACTTGACTGTCACGAGCATAGACCAAGCCAACAGGCTGAGCAAAGCGTCCCCACAGGTAGGAATGAAACCATTGTGCCGAGGTGCCACGCTGAAAGTCTTTGAGGGTAAGAACTGCATACTTGGTGCGCACCACTCGATCCTGGACCGGCAGTTCCAGATAGAAAACATTGGGTGGTAGCAGCTTATTGGTGAAGGCCTGCCTGCGGCTGCGGAAAGCGGTGCGGTAGCTGTCCACCAGTAAATAAAGGTCCACGATCCCATCACTATCGTCACCTGTGCGCAGACAGGAGCCATAGAATAGGATTGCTTGAGCAGCGTCCCCGTAACGGTTCAGAAGCTCATCAGCCAGGGCCCGCACCCCTGGTGGAGCCGGGCGCGAAGACTCTTGGTCAATCAAGGTAATGAGTAGTGGTGGGATTGACATGATCACAACCGCAAAAATGACACCTTGCCGCCATTTTGGACAACCACTGGTCCGAGATGAGATTCAGCCTTGAAAAGCTCACCATCCAGGGTAAAACCGCTGTTAAAAGTCAGCTGTACTTGCTGGACATTGTGGCTGAAGTAACCATTATCAGGCGTCCCATAACGATTCCTCCGACCACGCATCAAGGCCGGCAGTGCCCGCAGCAGGTGTTGCGGCCGCGCCTCGACCGCAGTGTAATGCAATGTTTGCTCTTCTCTACCCCAGAAAGGACTCAGCCCGAGGAAGAGCCGTTCAAGCGCACTAATCATTAGCAAAAGGTAGTCCCGCCGCTCCGGCGGGTGTTGATCAAACCCTACGCTGATTGGCACTGGAGTCACGTAGTCACCACCCCTCCTTGCAACCGCCAGGAGAAATAGGGCTATGGTGAGCCCGGGAGCCCACTCTCCCCGAAATCCGCGTCTGTTCAGTCTGTTGTTGAAGAACTGGATCCCCTGGTAAATACTGGCCGCCCCTAGAAACATTCCATAGATTGGATCCTGGTGGGGGTCTACTTGTACACGCAAGACCGGGCGGCGCAGGATGGCCACCTCCCCTTCCCCAGCGTCTGCCCACGACAGTAGTCTTCGTAGCGCCTGTTCCAGAGGCCCCTTCAAGCCCACATCCCCAGCGGTCATACTGGTTGTCCCGGCCCGCAAAACAGCCAGATGTGGAAACGTTTCAAAAGGCTTGTGATGGCAGAGGACAGTCAGCACCGCTTGTATGGTACCGTCGCCTCCGTTGACCGCAACTATGTTCACCTCCTTGCGAGCGAAGTCAACCAGGGCTGAGGCCACATCGGCCGGTGTCAGGACTTCCCGATGGGACACCTGGGGGTAGGCAGCCAAAACCTCTCTGACCGCTCCCAGACCTCTGCGGTTGCCGCCGCTGCGTGGATTATTGAGTACTCCCACGCGTAGCGGTTCAGCAGCGGCAAAAACACTAGGAGAAGTACTCTCGAGCTTACTCTCCGGCGACGCACGTTTTTCTATGGTGGTGGCATGACGCAGGTCATTCATGACTGCCTACTGACTAATGAGATTTCCTTGAAAATCTCAAATTGCATGGGTACATGGTAAAAAACAGAATGGTATTGTATACTTCTTCCACGCTTCGGGGATATTCGTTGGCTTTTAATTCGACCGGCAAGCTGTATGTTGGAGGTGGAGACATGGTTTCGCTCATTACCGCTTTTGCTTTGGAATGAATAACTTCAATGCCGTTTTTGAATCCATCTCTTAACTCAACAGCGACCTCCCAGG
>CAMYLW010000029.1 GCA_947259475.1 Thermodesulfobacteriota bacterium | reverse complement strand
CATCCTGGAAAAAACGGCGCCTGACGGCCGCTTAATCGGCATCGATTGGGACGCAGACGCTTTGGCTAAGGCACAGTCTAACCTCCAACCTTACGAGGGGCGGCTCGACCTGGTTAGGGAGAACTTCGCCCGAATCGGTCCGGTCCTGGCTCGTCTGCATGTGCAGGCAGTGGACGGGATCCTTCTAGATCTTGGGCTCTCCTCTTTCCAAGTGGATGCTGCCGAACGGGGGTTCAGCTTCAGCCAACCTGGCCCGCTGGATATGAGGATGGATACGAGAACGGAGACTACCGCGGCCCAGTTGGTCAACACTTTGAGCGAGCAGGAACTGGCTGATCTCATCTGGAGCTTTGGAGAAGAGCGCTGGAGGCGGAGAATTGCCCGGAACATCGTCAGGGTGCGAGCTGAAGCTCCAATCGAAACCACTGAACGTTTGGCCGAAGTGGTCCGCAAAGCCATTCCTGCAGGTAAGAGGTCACGGAAGCGACATCCGGCCACTCGCACTTTTCAGGCCTTGCGGATGGCGGTGAACCGGGAACTGGATAACCTGCGGATATTCCTCCAGGGAGCTCTGGACTTGCTCCGGCCCCGTGGTCGGTTGGCCATTATCTCTTTCCATTCCTTGGAGGATCGGGTGGCAAAGCAAGCCTTTGCCCACTGGGCGAGATCATGCCGTTGTCCGGCTCAGTCGCCGCTTTGTCAATGTGAGGGAAAACCCCTGGTGCTGCGGGTCAACAAAAAGCCCGTAGTACCCGGTGCGGAGGAGATAAAAGCGAATCCCAGAGCCAGAAGTGGCCGCTTACGCGTGGTGGAAAAAGCAGAAGCTGCATGAGTAAAAAGAAAAAAAAACGAGCAGGCAAAAAGGCAGCAACGCGCAACTGGAGGCAGCGGAATATTTCCACCATTATTGCCGTTTTTCTCTGGCTTCTGTTCAGCGGCTTTGGCTATGTCTGGTGCCGGGTGCAGGTGGTGCAACTGGGCTATAACCTGTCAGACGCTCACAGGATACACACTCAGTTTCTGAATGACAGCAAGAAGCTACACCTGGAGTTGGCCCAGCTTAAAGCTCCTGAACGGGTGGAGCGTATTGCCATCGAACAGCTAGGGCTCAATCGCCCGCGCAAAGAACAAATAGTGGTGCTCCGATGACGGTTCAACCTCGCCAAAATAACCTTGCGGTTCGCTGGATACGGTTCCGCGTTCTTCTGGTGGCCACTGGTTTGCTCTTCGGCTTTTTGTTGTTGATTGGTCGGAGCTTGCAGGTTCAGTTTTTCCAGTGGGAGGGTTGGGCGAGTGTTGCCAACAAACAAATCCGCAGAGATCTTCACATTGAAGCCCGGCGCGGAGAAATTTACGACCGCAACGGTCAAGAACTGGCCGTCAGCATTGAATTAGAATCCCTGGCCGCCAATCCGCGAGCCATAAAGGATCCGGAAGGCACTGCGAAAAAACTTGCTGCAGTCGTTAAAATCCCGGCGACCAAGCTGAGAAAAAAATTGCGCCAGCATCGCGCCTTTGTCTGGTTAAAACATTGTCTCACCCCTAGACAGGCTGATGCGGTTCGGGCTCTTGGCCTCGAGGGCATCCACTTCGTCAAAGAGAATCGCCGCTACTACCCTAATGTTGAGCTTGCAGGCCATCTCCTTGGGTTCGTTGGCCGAGACCACATAGGTTTGGAAGGGCTGGAGGTCGCCCAGGACCTGCTCTTGGGTGGCGAATCTGGCACCCATCCTGGAGCCAAGGACGCTCGGGGTCAGATCATTTACACTCACGGTCTGCCTACTGCCTCAGGTCCGCAGGCATTCAGTCTCCGACTAACCCTGGACAAACGCATTCAATACATTGCTGAAAGAGAATTACAGAAGACAGTGACTGAATATGGGGCCAAGGGCGGTATGACCGTGGTGACCGAGCCGAAATCTGGTGAAATCCTAGCCATGGCCGTGTTCCCATCGTTCAATCCTAATTCTTTCTCCTCCTCTGGGCCAGCGGTCTGGCGCAATCGAGCAGTTACAGATGCCTTCGAACCGGGATCCACTTTCAAGATCTTCTTGATGGCGGCAGCCCTGGAGGAGGCTTTGGTTCAGCCAGACGACCTTTTTTACTGCGAAAATGGCAAATACAAAGTAATGAACCACACAATTCACGATCTGAAAAAATTTGGCTGGCTCTCACTGGCGCAAATTCTGCGTTTTTCCAGTAACATCGGGGCTGCTAAAGTCTCAGAAAAACTTGGTCCGAGCCGCTTTTACCATTACATTCGCGGTTTCGGCTTCGGCGCTCCTACCGAACTTGGCCTGCCGGGCGAGACTGCCGGCTTGATCCGCCCGCCCGACAAGTGGACCCCGGTGGATCTTGCCGCCTCCAGTTTTGGTCAAAGCCTGTCAGTATCTGCCACCCAGCTTGCTATGGCCCTGGGGGCTGTAGCCAATGATGGCCTGTTGATGCAACCTCTCCTGATCAAGGAGGTGCTGGACGCCCAAGGGAGAGTAGTCCGGCGAAACAATTCCAGGGTAGTACGCCGGGTGATAAGTGCGGCCACTGCCGAACGGCTGAAGGACCTGCTGGCGGATGTACTCACACCTGGAGGCACCGGGGCTCGGGCTGCGCTCGCCCAGTATCAGGCGGCTGGCAAAACAGGAACCGCTCAGAAGAGTAGCAGCAAGAGTAGCGGCTATGAGGACGATAGCTACACCGCCTCCTTTGTGGGCTTCGCACCGGTGGCAGATCCCAAAATCCTCGTGGTGGTGGTAATAAACGAGCCCCAGAAGGGTTATTATGGTGGGGTAGTGGCAGCTCCTGCCTTTCGTCGTATCGCCCAGCAGACCCTCCACGCCCTCCAGGTACCCCCGGAAAAAACACAGAACAAGGGTAAGAATGTTGCCACCCTGGACAGTATTGGACCGCCATCGCAGTCGTCTGCGACCCTGCAACCGGTTGCCTACGCTCAGAGACAAAGCAACCAGCCAACGGTGATGCCCGATCTTACCGGCCTCAGCCTGAGAGCCGCACTTGATCGATTGCAGAACTTCACCGGTTCGTTGGATATTCACGGCAGCGGTAGGGTGGTGGGACAAAACCCTGAACCGGGCAGAAATCTCAGCACGATCAGCTCCTGCAGCCTCATCCTGGCAGCAGACTAGGGGGAAGCATTGCTGTTGGAACACCTGATTCAGGATTTTGCCACTCTCCAGGTGCACGGGCGCCTGCAGCGTCAGGTGCGCGCTCTTACCTACCACAGCGGCCAGGCCTCGGAAGAAAGTCTTTTTGTGGCCATAAAGGGAACGCAAAGCGACGGTCATGATTTTGTCCATCAGGCCATTGACCGGGGTGCTCAAACCATAGTTGTGGAAAAACCACAGGAGCCCATACCTGGAATAACCGTCATCAGGGTTGCCAATTCCAGGGCGGCTCTGGCCCACATCGCAGACCGATTTTACGGGTTTCCTTCCCACAAGCTCACGGTTGTTGGCATCACCGGGACCAACGGCAAAACCACTACCGCTTACTTGCTCGAGTCCATCCTACAAGCCTGCGGCCATCGAGTGGGAGTTATAGGAACAGTAAACATTCGCTATCCAGGTCATGTGCAGCCAGCACCCGTTACCACTCCAGAGTCCCTCGACCTCCAGCAGACCTTTAAGCAAATGGTTGACGCTGGAGTTACCCACGTGGTCATGGAGGTCTCTTCTCACGGCCTTGACATGCACCGTGTGGACTGCACCCGTTTCGCTGTTGGTCTTTTTACCAACCTGTCCCAAGATCACCTGGATTATCACGGCAGCATGGAAAACTACTTTGCGGCCAAGAGCCGTTTGTTTTCACACATTCTTCAGACACAGGTGGAGCCACCACCACTTGCAGTTATCAACTGGGATGACCGTTGGGGTCAGCAACTGTGCTCTCAAGTGAACGGCCCCCTGCTTCGCTACGGTCTGGCAGCCGACGCTGAGATTCGAGCTGACAAGGTTCAGTGCGATTCATCCGGGGTCAAGGCCTTACTCCACACGCCCGAAGGTCAAATAGAGATTCACTCTGCCATGATTGGGCGGTTGAACCTGTATAACCTGCTGGCAGCAACCTCCGTGGCCGTGGGCCTCGGTATGCCATTGGAGGCAATTCGTAACGGCGAGCAATCCTTGGTCCGAGTGCCGGGAAGACTGGAGGCCGTTCCCAGCGATCTGGGCTTTCAGGTTCTGGTGGATTACGCCCATACTCCGGACGCCTTGCAGAAAGTTCTGGACTCTCTGCGAGAACTTGAGTTTCGAAAGATTATTTGCGTATTTGGCTGCGGGGGGGATCGTGATCGTTCCAAAAGACCACTTATGGGAGAAGCTGCAGCGCGAAGGGCCGACCTCGTGGTGATTACCTCAGACAATCCCAGAAGCGAGGTCCCGGACACTATCATGGCCGACATCGAAGCGGGAGTTCGCACCCAGGGCCTCCCCCTGTTCTCCTCCCTCGCCCAATGTGGTGACAACTGTAGGCGTGGCTACACCCTGGTAGTGGACCGCAGTGAAGCTATTCGGGTGGCAATCGAGCATGCCCAAGAAGGAGATGTGGTTTACATCGGCGGCAAGGGCCATGAGAACTATCAAATTCTCGGAGACAAACGTATTGACTTCGATGATCGGCTTGTTGCGGCAAAAGCCCTGGAGGAAAGGAAGAAAAAGGAAGCAGCAGGCAGTAGGCAGTAGGCAGCGGTCACATTTCTCATTTCTCATATTGATGAGATGCCTTCATGACTCTACCACTCAATGGGCAATGAGAGATGAGAAATGTGAGATGCAAAATGACTGATGACCAAAACGAATGGACTCTGGATGCGGTCCTGGAGGCCACCGGGGGTCAGCTTCTGGTGCAGGGTGGAGAGCAAAGCTTCAGCGAAATCTCCACTGACAGTCGCACCCTGGATCGAGGTGACCTGTTTGTAGCCCTGCAGGGAGAACAATTTGACGGTCACCAGTTTCTCGAGCAGGCCGTAAGCCGTGGTGCCGCTGGTGTGGTCGTCAGATCCCTGTAGTGGGTGTTCCTGATACTCTCCGTGCTTTCGGGGACCTGGCTGAGTTCTGGCGCCGCCGCTATCCCATCCCGTTGGTGGCGATCACTGGCTCCAACGGTAAGACCACTACCAAAGAGATGGTTGCGGCTATCTTTGGCCGATCCTGGAAGGTTCTCAAGAATCATGGAACCTTCAACAACCTGGTGGGTGTACCACTCACCTTGTTGCAACTAAACAGCAACCATCAGGCAGCGGTGATAGAGCTGGGAATGAATCAACCAGGAGAAATCGAGCGCTTGACCGAAATAACCCGCCCACAGGTGGGAATGATTACCAATATCCAGCCAGCCCATCTGGAGGGATTGGGAAGCCTGGCGGGGATTCAGGCCGCCAAAGGGGAACTTTTCGCTGGTATGGAAGAGACAGCAACCATAGTGGTCAATATGGATGATCCTAGGGTCATGGAGGTGGCCTCCCCTTTCGCTGGCCGTCAGGTGAGATTTTCAACGGCGGGCGGTTCTGCCGACATAACCTTGGAGCGGGTCGTCTCTATGGACCTTGACGGCAGCCGTTTTCTCCTGAAACTGGAGGAGGAAACCCTCGAGATGCACCTGCCGGTGCTTGGCCGCCACCACATCAATAATGCGGTGGCAGCCGCGGCTGTCGCCTGGGCTGTAAATCTTCAATCAAGCATCATTGCCGCTGCCCTGGCAGAGTTTCGTCCGGTTGACAAACGAATGGAAATACTCACTCTTCCTGGCGACATCCACATAATAAATGACAGTTACAATGCCAATCCCGGTTCCATGGCCGCCGCTTTGGAAACATTGACACACCTTAAGAAGCAAGGCAAAACTTTCGCCGTTCTGGGCGACATGCTGGAGTTGGGAGAGGATAGCTCAGCCCTTCACCGGCAGGTGGGCGCCATCGTGGCCAGGGAAGGGGTTGATCACCTCTTGGCCATGGGTGAACAAGCCTCTCATCTACTTGCCGGTGCTACTGAGGCTGGAATGAGTAGCGACCGTATGACCCAGGCCAGTGATCACCAGGAAATGGCAACGCAGGTCCGCAGCTTGCTGGCTGCCGGTGCCTTCTTGCTGGTGAAGGGTTCAAGGGGAATGCGGATGGAAAAGGTAGTTGAGATTCTCGTGGCTGAACTGGAGAAACAAGCGGAAAAGGTCCGTTTCCAGAAGGAAACTAATTAGAGAGCATTCATGGAAAACCTGAGAAACAAAAACGTACTGGTTGTCGGGCTGGCTCGCACGGGTCTGGCCGTTGCCGAGTTCCTTCTGGACCAAGGAGCTCGCGTTACCATTACCGACCATCTCCCGGCTGAAGACTTGGGCTCGGAGGCGGACTCTGCCTTGAGGCTGGAATGCTCATTGGCCTTGGGAGGCCATCCCGCGGAATTATTCACCGATGCGGATCTCATCGTTGTCAGTCCTGGTGTTCCTCTGAACTTACCGCAGTTGCAAGAGGCCAGGAGCAAGTCCGTTCCGATTATCGGTGAACTGGAACTAGCGAGTCGCTTTCTCAAGCTGCCTATCGTAGCCATAAGTGGCACCAATGGCAAAACCACCACAACCGAACTGGTGGGTGACATGATCAACCGCAGTGGCCAGCGCGTCTTTGTGGGAGGCAACATCGGTAACCCTCTCGTCAATCTACTTAGAGAAAAAGAAGACTTTGAAGTAGCAGTGGTTGAAGTGAGCAGCTTCCAGCTCGATTCCATGGATACCTTTCACCCCCAGGTTGCAGTGCTGCTGAACATCAGCGAAGATCACCTGGATCGTTATGACTCTTTTTCTGACTATGTGGAAAGCAAGTGCCGACTCTTTTCCAATCAAACAGCGGATGATATTGCGGTGGTCCCCGCCCGCGATCCCCTGATCGGAGTGCGCTGTACCATCCGCAGTCGTCAACTCAACTTTAGCCTGTCCAAACAATCAGCCCACGCCTACCTGGAGTCAGAGCAACTGGTCTGTCGGGTAATGCCTGGCCCGGTGCGTCGCTATGACCTGCGGCGCTGGCAACTCGTGGGTAGTCATAACCAACAAAATCTTATGGCTGCGGTACTTGCTGCCACCTGCATGGGGGCTAAGCCTGAGGCCATTCAGAAGACTATCGACAATTTCAAACCGCTGCCGCACCGCCTGGAACTGGCTCATCACTGGCGCGGCATCCGCTTTTATAATGACTCCAAAGCCACCAATGTGGATTCAGTGGTCCGATCCCTCGAAACCTTCACCGCGCCCATCATCCTCCTTGCTGGGGGGCGCGACAAAGAAGGCTCCTACAATCCTCTGACTGGTTTGGTTCGCCAACGCGTGAAAATGCTCGTGCTCATGGGTGAAGCTCGATTTCGATTGGCCAAGACTTTGGGCAATCTCACTTGCACGGTGGTGGTGGACGACATGGAAGCTGCAGTCCCGGTAGCCCTGGGCGCTGCTGCGCCAGGCGACGTGGTCTTGCTCTCTCCCGCATGTTCGAGTTTTGACCACTATGAGAACTATAAGGCCAGGGGCGACCACTTTCGTTCTCTGGTCCATAAATTCACCGCTATGGAAGTGTTTGATGAAACGCCTAGTTGTCCCTGGATCTCTGCAGGCAGGAACAAAAGAAAGCTCAACGCCCACAATTGACAAATGATCAATGAGCAATGAGCAAGACAAAATGTTCAATCTGAAAGCTAGAATCACCTAGGGGTTTTGCCAGTATGGCTGGAGAAAAGGAACAGAAAAGCAGCTACGATTTAGTCCTCCTGTTCGTTACCTTTGCACTGATGGGTATTGGACTTGTAATGCTTTACAGTTCCAGTTCCATCATGGCTCAGCAGCGTTTTGGCGACAGCATGTACTTTGTCAAGAGACAGATCCTTTTTTCCCTGATTGGACTTGCCGTCCTGATCGTAAGCAAGAATTTGCCCTATGTTGTGTATCGCCGCCTTGTCTATGTGATCCTCGGGGTGAGCCTGTTAAGTCTTCTTCTTGTGCTCTTGCCCCAGGTAGGCCATCGGGTTGGGGGTGCCAGGCGCTGGCTGCGGCTGGGCCCTCTCTCTGTACAACCGGCAGAATTTGCCAAATTGACACTCATCATCTACATCTCCTATTCCCTGGCCAAAAAGAAGGACCGGGTTCGAGAGTTCAGTGTGGGGTTTCTACCACACCTTCTGATTTCAGCAGTCTTTATTGGCCTGGTGCTTATGCAACCTGATTTGGGAACTGCAGTAACCTATGCGGCCCTGGTTTTTCTTTTGCTCTTCGTCGCCGGTGTACGTTTGCGCTTTCTACTGGCCACAGGCCTGGCCCTCATTCCCCTTCTGGCTTTGGCCATAGCCCAGACAAGTTATCGCCTGGAAAGGCTATTGGCTTTTGTCAACCCGTGGCGAGATCCAAGCGATACCAGTTTCCAGCTCCTGCACTCATTATTTGCTCTCGGCTCAGGTGGTCCGTTAGGAGTTGGTCTGGGTTCCGGCCAGCAAAAGCTTTTCTATCTGCCAGAGCCACATACTGACTTTATTCTGGCGGTAATTGGCGAAGAAACCGGCATGGTGGGCATTGCCGTTGTCCTCCTCCTCTACGGTCTGTTGATCTACAAGGGAGTGAAAATCGCCCTGCGAGCACCCGACCGCTACGGCACCTACCTGGCTTTCGGCCTCACTTTGGTAATCGGGCTCCAAGCATTCATTAACAGTGCGGTGGTCATGGGGCTGCTGCCCACCAAAGGGCTGCCGCTACCCTTCATAAGCTACGGCGGCAGTTCTCTGCTCACCAATCTGGCAGCCATGGGAATTCTCATGAATATAAGTAGCTACGCCAGAAGCCAGGCCCAAACATTTGGTTTTCAATCACGGGGATGGTTGGATAACGCCCCAGACGACGAGGCGAGGAAGCGGTGACACAGATCAGGTTCTACCTTGGCCGGCTTTGTTCAAAAGGCCCGGCTACACAGGCCAAGCGGACAAACTGACGTAACTGCCTAAACTGGCGAAACTGGTTAACTGACTAATGTACAAACGCTCTTATCATATTCACTTCGTTGGCATCGGTGGCATCGGTATGAGCGGTATTGCTGAATTGCTTCTGAACCTCAGCCACCAAGTCAGTGGCTCCGATATCCAGGAGAGCGAAATTACCCGTCGGCTTGAAACATTAGGGGCAACAATCTCTTACAGCCATCAGCCCCAGCAGGTAGCCGGTGCTGACGCGGTGGTGGTTTCCTCTGCCATTGATTCTGACAACCCTGAGGTGGCTGCGGCCAACATGGACTATCACATACCAGTTATTCGCCGGGCCGAGATGCTGGCCGAGCTCATGCGACTCAAGTACGCCGTTCTGGTTGCAGGAGCTCACGGCAAGACGACCACCACCTCCATGGTGGGTACGGTGATGGCAGAGGGCGGTCTAGATCCCACAGTGATCATTGGTGGTCGTCTGAATGCATGGGGAACCAATGCCAAGCTTGGCCAGGGCGACTTTGTGGTGGCTGAAGCGGATGAAAGCGATGGCACCTTTCTGCTGTATTCTCCCACCATTTCGCTGGTAACAAACATCGACACTGAGCATCTCGATTTTTATAAAGACCTGGATGAGATCAAAGAGACCTTTCTCGAATTCATCAACCAGGTCCCATTTTATGGATTAAATATCCTTTGTCTCGAGGATGAAAATATTCAGGGCCTCTTGCCTCGGATCAAGAAACGGGTGGTCACATATGGTTTCTCAGCGCAGGCTGATTTCCAAGCCCGTGACCTTACCTTTGATGGGCTGAATGTTTCCTACCGCGCTTTCCATCGCGGGCAGGAATTGGGAAAGGTCACCTTGCCCATCCCAGGGCGGCACAATGCCCTGAATTCCCTGGCGGCTGTGGCGGTCGGTCACGAACTGGAAATTCCCTTTTCAGCTATTTGCCGCGGTCTACAGGAAATGACCGGTGTGCAGCGCCGTTTTCAAATAAAGGGTGAGGTCAATGGCGTTACCGTAATCGATGACTACGGGCATCACCCCACCGAAATAAAGGCAGTGCTGAAAACAATGGCCTCCTCATTTCCGGGACGACGCCGCTTTGTGCTTTTCCAGCCTCACCGCTACACCCGCACCCAGGCCCTGTTCGAGGATTTCACCACCGCCTTTTATCAATCAGATGTTCTCATTGTCACCGAAATTTATGCTGCCAGTGAACCGGTTATTCCAGGGGTGCATGCAGAAAAGCTGACAACTGCCATTCAAAAACATGGACATGGCAATGTCAGGTACATCCCAGATCACTTGGCGCTGGTGCCGTCTCTCGTGGAGGAAGTGCGGGAGGGAGATGTTGTGTTGACCCTTGGAGCAGGAAACATTTGGCAGACAGGCGAAGCGCTATTGGAGAAACTTAAAGAGAGAAAAAGAAGCGGATAGTTAAACGCAACTTGTCGTTAACGGGTAATGGGTACTCAAAACCAATTATCCATAACCTATAACCAATGACCATGGAAGCTAAATTGAAAAAACAGCTTCAGCACCTGGACGGAGTTGAAGTCGACTGGAATGTGATGCTGACAGGACACACCTCGCTGCGCGTGGGGGGGCCGGTGTCCTGTCTCCTCCGTCCTCTTAATCTGGCAGGGCTGCAAACAGCCGTCCAGGTGCTGAACAAAAATCATCATCCCTACTTCATTCTCGGGCGTGGAACCAATCTTCTGGTGCGGGATGGTGGCAGCCGGGCTGCGGCTATCAGCCTGGAGAGCGGCTTTTCTCAAATAGAGCACCTGGATTCCGCAGGAAGAGTGAAAGTAGGTGCGGGAATCCGTCTCAACAGGCTTCTTCGCTTCTGCCTGAAAGAAGCTCTCAGCGGCCTCGAGTTTATTGCCGGCATACCCGGTTCGGTGGGGGGTGCTCTGCGAATGAATGCTGGTACTCACGCCGGAGAGATGGCTGATGTTTGTGAAGCGGTGCTCCTTCTTCTTTCTGACGGCGGGCTGAGCAGGCTGTCCGGATCCCAACTCCGCTTTTCGTACCGCAACCTGGAACTGCCGCCAAACTCTGTGGTTCTTGAAGCTGAGTTCTCTCTTACCCTCAGCTCTCGAGAGCACATTCGAGACAAGATTCGCGCCTTGCTTAATACTCGAAAGGATAAACAGCCATGGCGCCTTCCCTCAGCTGGCTCGGTGTTCAAGAATCCCCCAGGGGACTTTGCCGGTCGGCTCATTGAGGCCGCGGGTTTAAAAGGTATACGCGTTGGCGATGCCCAAATTTCCACAAAGCACGCCAATTTCATCGTAAACCGGGGCCAGGCACGGGCCAGTGATATCCTGGCTCTGATTCAACTCGCCCAGGAAAAGGTGGCGCATGAATTTGGCGTCCAACTAGAACTGGAAATCGAAGTCGTTGGCAATAACCATAACACCTGATTGTCGGGGCCGCATGCAAATTTCGCTGCCATTTGAAACCATAACGGTAAAGAGCAAGAAGAATAGCTACCGGAACAAACGTCTGCAGTTGTACCGACGATTGCGCCTAGTTGCTAAGGCATTTCTTGTCCTTCTTGTTTTTGTTGCCTTGAGTGCTCTGTGCCTTTTTGGCTACCGTGCTCTACTCAGTTCACCGCTACTGCAGGTCACCCGGATCCAGGTTAATGGCTGTCAGCAGCTGGACCCTCAAGCTGTCATTCAACAAGCCGAGATCCCATCTGGGGTCAACATTCTTTCCCTGGATCTAGACGGGGTAAGAAATAGGCTCACACAACATCCCTGGATAGCGGCCGCCGCGATTAGCCGCGAGATCCCGGATCGGATTCGTATAGAGATTGAGGAACGTAAGCCGGTGGCCCTGGTCAAGGGGCATCAGTTCTACCTGGCAGACCAGCAGGGTGATTGCTTCGCCCGGGCCGCGCCGAGCGAACATGCCGGTTTGCCTATTATCACGGGACTTGACTCTGGAACCCTCGACTCAGGCTGCGACCTGCCTCGAGAGTTTACCGCTCTCCTTGAGAATCTCTATCGAGAGACTCAGTTGAAATTGCCTTGGCGACTCATCTCTGAGATCAAGTGGAACAAAAATGCAGGGCTCAGCTTTTTTACCGCCCGAGGCGGAATTCAGGTCGACCTCGGTAGCGAAGATTTTGGCATCAGGATAGCCAAGCTTGAAAAGGTACTGCGCTATCTGGAGAAAAAAGGACTTCAGTCGCAGTTAAGAGGGATTGATCTCAGCCACGGAAATCGGGTCTTTGTCAGGGGACGTTTCAAGATTCCCAAGCAAAACCGATCTAAACAAAAGGGGGTTTAAACATGGCCAAAAAAGATTCTTTGATTGTGGGACTTGACATTGGCACCACCAAAATTTGCGCCGTGGTTGGTGAGGCTACCCCCGAAGGAATAGCTATCGTGGGAATTGGCACTCATCCTTCTGATGGTTTGCGCAAAGGTGTAGTGGTCAACATTGAAAGCACAGTGAATTCAATTAAACGGGCAGTGGAAGAGGCCGAGTTAATGGCGGGCTGTGAAATCAATGCGGTTTACGCCGGTATTGCCGGTGGACATATCGAGGGGGTCAACAGCCATGGTGTAATCGCCGTGAAGAACCGCGAAGTAAGCCAGCCAGACATTGACCGGGTAATCGATGCTGCCAAAGCAGTGGCAATACCCTTTGATCGAGAAGTTATTCATATTCTTCCGCAAGAATATTTGATCGACGACCAGGGCGGCATTCAAAACCCTCTGGGCATGTCAGGCGTGCGCTTGGAGGCCAAGGTTCACATCGTCACCGGTGCTGTTACCTCAGCCCAGAATATCGTCAAATGCTGCCAACGTGCCGGTCTTGACGTCTGTGACATTGTTTTGGAATCCCTCGCCTCAGCAGAAGCGGTACTGAACCCCCAAGAGCGTAGGTTGGGCGTGGCCCTGGTGGATTTTGGTGGAGGCACTTCGGATTTGGCCATCTTTTCAGAGCACAGTATACGACATAGCTCGGTTCTCTCCCTGGGTGGCAATAATCTTACCAACGACATTGCCGTGGGATTGAGAACCCCGGTGGAAGAGGCAGAAAAAATCAAACAGCGCTACGGCTGTGCTCTTACTGCCATGATCCAAAAGGACGAGACTATCCAGGTGCCGAGTGTTGGAGGTGGCAAGGCAAAGGTTCTCAGCAGAAACATACTGGGTGAGATTCTGGAGCCACGAGTGGAGGAAATCTGTTCGTTGCTGCAACGCGAACTACTTCGATCCGGCTATTCGGACCTTGTGGCTTCCGGCCTGGTAATTACCGGGGGTTCCTCTTTGCTACCGGGGCTTGCTGAGTTGGCCGAGCAGGTCTTCAACCTGCCTGTTCGCACCGGCCTACCCACTGACATCGGTGGCCTGGCAGATGTGGTTAGAAACCCCATGTACGCCACTGGAGTGGGGTTGGTCCTTCACGGTGCCAACACCGAACCCAGAAAATTGTTCCGCATCCGTCAGAACAACATCTTCAACCGCTTGGTCGATCGGATGCGGAATTGGTTTAGTGACATAGTCTAAATAATTGAGGAATTGAGGGATTAAGGAATTGGGGGATTGAGAAATTCCTGAATTTTGGCCCGGAGGGATACAATGACTACGTCGGACCTTTACTTCGTTTTGACCATGTTCTTTGTATGTATGGGCTGTTTTCTTGTTTTTACCACGGGGTTTGTCTTTTTCACCCGCCGGCGACAGCAGAAGGGCTCGTGAACTGTCGCTTGGGATATGGATGAAATACCCTAATGCAGGAGGTAGATCATGATGTTCGAGTTTGTTGAAAGTGACAACGGAGCCACGATCAAAGTAATTGGCATAGGTGGTGGTGGCGGCAACGCTATCAACAATATGATCAACGCCAGTCTGGTGGGAGTTGATTTCATCGCCGCTAACACGGACGCCCAGTCCCTGGAAGTTTCCAAGGCTCACACCAAGCTTCAACTGGGAGTCAACATTACCAAGGGGCTTGGAGCCGGGGCCAACCCAGAGATCGGTCGCAGTGCCGCTCTGGAGGACGCTGACCAGATTCGGCAGGCCTTGGATGGCACTGACATGGTCTTCGTGACTGCCGGACTGGGCGGAGGCACCGGGACTGGTGGTGCACCGGTAGTTGCTCAGATCGCCAAGGAAATCGGAGCCCTCACCGTGGCAGTGGTGACCAAACCATTCAACTTTGAAGGACGTCAGCGCATGAAGACGGCCGACAAAGGTATCAACGAGCTCAAGGAGACGGTGGATACCATGATTACCATTCCCAACAACCGTCTTTTGAGCCTGGCGGCAAAAAAGGCGACCTTCCTGGAAATGCTCAAAAAGGCGGACGACGTGCTGCTCTATGCCGTGAAGGGCATCTCCGATCTCATCACCGTCCCGGGCTTGATCAATCTAGATTTTGCCGATGTCAAGACAATCATGAGTGAGATGGGTATGGCTTTGATGGGCACCGGCATGTCTAGTGGTGAAGATCGGGCCACTGAAGCGGCTCAGAAAGCCATTTCCAGTCCTCTGTTGGAGGATGTGTCCATAAGTGGTGCCAAGGGTGTGCTCATGAACATCAGCAGCGGACTGGACCTCACCATCGACGAGGTTCAAGAGGCATCCTCACTGATCCAGAAAGAGGCCCACGAAGATGCCAATATTATCTGGGGCACGGTGCTGGATCAGAGTGCTGGTGACGAATTGAGAGTTACCGTTATCGCCACCGGAATCGGTGAAGTCGACGTCAGACCCAAACCCGACTTGGGAGTTATCCAAGGGTCTCGCCGTGACGATGACCTGGAAATTCCCACCTTTTTGCGCCGTAACAGGAAGATTGATGATAACGCGACTGAACACAGCCGCCCCATGAGTTACAAAGATCTTCCCATAGACGAGGAAGAGCTGGAAATCCCAACCTTTCTCAGAAGACAGGCGGACTAAATTTTTGTGATTCCGGCTGACAAGGGCTGCCCTTTGCGATAGCCGGGAGATTTCTTGCTTAAGGTGGTGAAAAGGTGAGGACGCGGCGCGGTCTCTGTGGCATAATTGAAAGGTGTACATTTGAAGCCCTAACGCCATGTACCAGTGCTATCTCCTGTGGTATTTTTGAGGGCCGTAGGATATCGAGGATCTTTTTCCGGCGAGAACTTCCACGGGTCACCAATGTCTTGGCAACTGCAGCGCAGATTAAAGAAGTGGCTGGCGGACGAGACCGGCACAATCATCAAGGACTGGGGTGGGAAGATTCCCATTGCCCTGGTCTACCCCAACCGGTACTTTCTGGGAATGTCCAACCTGGGCTTCCAGACCGTCTATCATCGCCTGAACCAAATGGACAACGTGGTCTGCGAGAGGGTCTTTCTGCCGGAATCGGAAGACATGACTGCGGCACGTTCGGGAACCGGACCGCTTTCAGTGGAGAGCCAAAGGCCGCTGGCAGATTTCAGCATCGTCGCCTTTTCCGTAGCTTTTGAAAATGATTATGCAAATATTGTTCACCTCCTGCAACTTGGCAAATTGAACCCTTACAGCTCCCGCCGCCGCCAGCACGAGCCCCTGGTGGTGAGCGAAGGTCAACTTATCTCTTTTGAACCCCTTACCGACATCCCTGCTAAGATTCCGGTCAGGACTGCTGCCATAGAGGCCGAAGGGCCAACGGTCTCAACAGTAGTCACCCCTCATACCGAATTCGCTAACACTGTCTTGGTGGAGATCGGCCGGGGATGTGGTCGGGGCTGCCGCTTCTGTGCTGCTGGTTTTGTCTATCGCCCAGTTCGTCATCAACAGGGGGAGAAGGTGGTGCAAGCGGCCCTGGATAGCTCCCCGGCTGGAAGAAAAATCGGCCTGCTGAGCTCGGCTGTGTCGGATCATCCCGATATCGACGCCATCTGTTTGCAGCTGCGGCAAACAGGGGCACGTTTATCGGTGTCTTCACTACGAGCCGACTCTGTCACTCCTGCCATGCTGGAGGCACTCCGGGAAAGTGGTCTTCGAACCGTAGCCATCGCCCCTGAGGCTGGAAGCGAGCGTTTGCGGCAGGCAATTAACAAAAACTTGACCGAAGAGCAGATCCTTAATGCTGTCACGGCCGTGATCGGCTCAGGTATTCTCAATCTGAGGCTCTATTTCATGATCGGTCTGCCCACCGAAACGGAAGAGGATATAGAGGCAATAATACAGCTGGTCAAACGGGTCAAGCATGAGCAACTGGTTATCGGCCGAGGGCAGAAGCGGCTTGGCACTGTCACTCTGAGCGTAAGTTCCTTTGTACCCAAACCGTTCACACCCTTTCAGTGGGTTCCGTTCTCCGATCTTTCCATACTCAAGCGACGAATAAAAAAACTAAGACGAGGCCTGGGTGCGGTGGCCAACGTGCGGGTGCATGCCGATGTCCCCCGCTGGGCCTACACTCAGGCGCTCCTGGCCCGCGGCGACCGGCGGTTGGCACCCCTGCTGGCAACAGTGGCCCAAGAAAAAGGCAACTGGAGCAAATCCTTCAAGACGGTCAATGTTAACCCAGAATTCTATGTTTCTCGCCAACGGGAGCGAGAAGAGCTTTTCCCCTGGGACTTCATAGATCACGGCGTCAAGAAAGATTATCTCTGGCATGAATACCAGCAGGCCCTGGAAGGCGAGATGACCGACTCTTGCGAGCCGGAGGTATGTGAACGCTGCGGTGTGTGTTGATAGCATGAAGCAACAACAACTAGGCACTAGGAACTAAGCACTAGGCACTCACAAGTCATTACACTTCATGCCCTGAGCCCTGTGCCTTACGCCTTGTGCCACGATGATACGCTATGTCGTCAAGAAATACTGGGCAACGGCGACGCATAACCAGACAGCTCCACGAGTCCATTGAGCACCGCGGCCAAGCCGCTTACTTCTACAACCGCCTCCCCTCTGCCGAGCGCTGGCGGCTCTATCAGGACTTCCGAAACCGCTGCGGTTTTCTGGACATCGAGACCACGGGTATAAGCAGTTACGACCACGAAATTACCGTCATTGGTCTCTATGACGGCCTCCAGATGCACCACTTCATCAACGGGGAAAACCTGGAGGAGTTCGAGGATGCCGTAGAGGGTTATGATTTGCTGATCACCTTTAATGGCAGTCGATTTGACCTCCCCTTCATCGCCGGTTTTTTCCCCAACCTCCAGTTCCGTCAGGCTCACATCGATCTGCTTCATGTGGCACGGCGCCTGGGCTACCGCGGCGGCCTCAAGCGAATCGAGCCTCTTTTTGGAATCTTTCGCGACTCGGAGATCCAGGAGATGAGCGGCTACGAGGCGGTTGTGCTCTGGCACGAGCATCTCCGTGGCAGTCCCGAAGCCCTTCCCACACTGCTCAAATACAATGAAGCTGACGTGGTCAACCTCAAGACCATCATGGAGATCGCCTGGGAACGGCTGCAGCAGAAGTTGGAGTTTGCCGCGGGATGTTTGCTGCCATTCGATCTGGTGAACGGTGAATGATAAACAGTAAGAGATGTTAACCGTTATAGATTATACGTTATACGTTACAGGTTGCTTTCCGACCTCTGACGTCTGATCTCTGACCTCTAATCCCTTTCCCGCCTTTCTCGCTTTTCCCGCCTTATCCCCATGCTCCATGCCCCATTATCGGACGAATTTTGCATTCGAATTCAGGGCGAGGTATTTGGTAAGTGGTTATTCTGA
>CAMYLW010000028.1 GCA_947259475.1 Thermodesulfobacteriota bacterium | reverse complement strand
CTAGGGGCACGTCAAGGATCTTGTCTCCCGTGGTCTTGATGACCAGCAGCTCTACTGCCAGTTTTTCATGCGCTGCCAGCAGTTGAGCTTTTACCCACTCCGCTTGCCACAGGGCTAAAGCACTTCCCCGAGTGCCAATACGCAGCTGTGTCTGTTCGTTCATGGTGATATTTCCAATCAGCGGCCACTAGCCCGGATATTTCATGAATTGCTGTCGCGAGACCACGAAGATGGGCGTGCCACCTGGCAACCACAGGGTGTTGGTTCCAAGGCGTACCTGAACGGTACGTCGCAGGGGCCGACACCCGAGGACGCCAGGAAGGACGACCATATCCGTTGTCGCAGCAAGTGATTCATGAAATATCCGGGCTAATGACAGCTGCTGCAATTAGTGGCGACACAGCCGCTGCAGCCGCTGGCACCACTTCCCATCCTACTGCTGGCTGCGCCTTTGTCTCCACCACTTTTGAAACCGAATACTGAGAGCACGCGTTTGACGTTCTCTGTATTGCAGGTGGGGCAGCCCACTGGGTCTGAAGACCGAAACACCAGGATCTCGAACTGGTCATCACAACTTTCGCAGTAATATTCGTAAATGGGCATCAACCACTCCTGTAGAATTGCAAACGTGTGCTCATTGGCCCGCTGGACCTTAGCCCGGATATTTCATCACGCCCCGGCGTGACTGCGACCGCGGATATGACGGTCCTTCCGGGCGTCCTCGGGTGTCGGCCCCTGCGACGTACCGTTCAGGTACGCCTCGGATCCAACTCCCTGCGGTTGCCCGGTGGCACAGCCATCTCCACGGTCTCGCGACATCAATTCATGAAACATCCGGGTTAGCAGTTAAAGGTGTTGCGCCATAGTTGAGCACACGAATATTGCAACCAGACACCATAAAGTACGTATAATACCAGCACCACTAATGACTGACAATAGACCAAAACTCGGCTGCTCCAATGCCTTCCATGTGCTTACTGAAACGTTTCTACCCAGAAACCGCCATCGGCGTTTTTCTTGACGCTAGGCGCCATGCGCTTTGCGCTCTGCGTCGAGCGACTCAACAACCGCCGCTGCTAGCAGCGGAAACATGATCTCGTGGTGCCCGACAAGTTCGAAACCTCTACCGCCTGCCTGAGTCGGTCGCTCCACCACATTAACCAGGGGCCGATAGTGGCGATTGAAATCCATGTTAACAGTGGTAAAATTCTTAAGTTGGTGACCTAGATTCCTCACAAGAGTAACGGCTTTAAGAAAGATTTCTGGTAACAGTACCGCCGAACCCAGGTTCACATAAACACCACCTTCCAGGGAAGCCACGAGCCCAGCGAAAATCCGAAAATCCAGGTGAGTAGCGCTCCCGGTCGCTGCTGGATCTACGCTCGGGTGAATGTGGATAACATCGGTGCCCAGGGCAACATGCACTGTGACAGGAATGGAGAGTCTAACACCTGCGGCGAGAATGCTTTGCTCCACGTGAGGGACGGTGGCCTGCAGCAGTGCCTCCCCCACCGCCGCGCCCAGCCCCAGATCCGGTTCCTTTGCCTGGGCTATGGCTCTGTTCAAAAAATCAGCAGTCTCGTGGCTCATACCAAAATCGCCTTCTGCTAGAGATGTGGCCACATCCTCCGAAGTCCCTCCCACCAACGCCATCTCGGCATCGTGGATTATTCCGGCGCCGTTCATGGCCACGCCGCTCAGCACGCCCCTCTCCATGAGGTCGATTATGATGGGACTGAGTCCGACTTTGATTGGGTGGGCTCCCATGCCAAGCAGCACCGGCCGGTTCTGCTCCCGCGCTTTGCATATCCTGTGCACCACTTCCCTAAAGTCAACCGCCCCCAGGAGGGAAGGAAGCCGCTTCAGAAACTCGCTGAGGGACTGCCCTTTGTCCCACGTTTGTCCAATGTCTTCCAGTGAAACCTTACTTTTTCTTTCGCCAAGAGGGGAGGTGCGAATTCCTTCAAGGGAAATGGGCTTGCTTTTGTGAATGTCTTTACTCATGGTGATGAAAGCCTCTGGAAAAGTTGGTAATCTACCAGTTCGCAGATGATATGGGCCATGGTGACGTGACACTCTTGAATGCGAGCGGTATTTTCTGCATCTACCCTGAGCAGCACCTGCGCCACCTCTGCCATTTTACCGGTGTTGGCACCAGTCATACAGATGGTGCGCAGTCCCCGTTCTCTGGCCACGATCAATGCTTCCACTACATTGACCGAATTTCCACTTGTGCTCATGCCCCAGGCCACATCACCTTCCATCCCCAGCGCCTTTATCTGTTTGCTGAAAACATCGTCAAAAGTGTAATCGTTTCCCACGCTCGTGAGAATAGAGGTATCTGTGGTTAACGCCATGGCCGGCAGCGGTGGGCGTTCGATCATAAAGCGGTTAACAAATTCCGCCGCAATGTGCTGCGCGTCCGCAGCAGAACCACCATTCCCGAAAAGCATCAACTTGTTTTCATTGTTAAAAGCGTCCACAATCATGGTAGCGGCCCTGATCAATGACTCCTGGTTCTGCTCCATGCATCTCCGCTTTGCCTCTATACTTTCCTCGAAACTGCGATCAACAATAGTTTTCATATCCTCCATGGCTGCACCTGGGTTTCCTTTCGGAGCTTTCGCCCCTTCTATATCAGCAACCTATGCTTGTCAATCTGCTAGGCATAGTGCCAAACGCAGGGCGCTATGCTCTTTGCGCCATGCGTCTGATATTATGCTGTTTCAAACACCGGAGTATGGAGAGTCGAGTTACTCTCAATGTCCCGCGTCAACAATCCAAGCAGCAGTTGGTAAATATCGCCGGGCCTGCCGGACCCGATGGCATGGCCGTCAAAAATCACCGCTGGCAGGATATCAAAGGTGGTTCCGAAAAGCAGAATCTCAGCACCGCTGTAAGCCTCGTTCAGTGTTATGTCCTCGAACACCACTTGTTCAAGCTTGCCGTTTACAACCAGAGACTCGGCCAATTCTGCAACCCGGGTTACGGTGGTACCCTTGAGAATTCTGGCAAACCGGGGAAACTTGAGAGTACGGTCCGGCGTCACCAAGCCGATGTTTTCAGTGGATCCCTCACCCAGAAAGCCGTTCTCATCTATTGAAACAGTGTACTGCACCCCCGCATCCACCGCCTCCTTCTTCATGAGTACGTTGGGGAGGTAGTTACAACTCTTGATGGTGGCAAAGTAGGACCTTTTCACCGGAATGCTGCTGCTTTTTATTAAGACACCTTCTGTTGACTGCTCTTCCGGGTATACACTGGGATTACATGCAACAATATAGATCTGGGAGGACGGGCACTCATAGGGATTGGTGGTGAAGCCTCCCGGACCACGAGAGACGAAAAGCCGAATCAGACAATCCCGGGCTCCGGCTATGCGTATTGTCCCGATCACGAGATCGGTGATGTGCTCCAAGCTCGCTGGTAACGTCAAGTATACCGCCCGAGCCGATCGCTCCAAGCGTTCCAGATGAGCTGTGAGATTATAAATATTCCCGTTGACGCACTTAAAGGCCTCGAAAATTCCATCCCCGCGGTGAACCATGTGATCGTCCACAGGGATGGTCATAAGAAAAGGGTCGGTGACCACGCCCCCCAGAACACTACTATACATGGCAAGATAGCTCTGATGATAGGGCTTGACCAAATCCTCTGCCAGACGCTGGCAGTCCTCCAAACCCAGATGGGGTAACGTCATAATTTACTCCTCTGACTTTTTTTCATACTCTCCCAGCTATAAGACCTCTACCATAGAAAATCCCGCTCATTCCGTCAATCTTTCCTTGCCAGGAGTTTCCCCAAAAATGTCATCTGCTACCCAGGCATAGGGAAAAGCTACTCCACAGCGAGCAATTGAACCCCGCTAAAGCGGGATTCGAAATGTAAGGAAGGCATCCCATTTTATTGTAGTTTGCTCCCTAACTCCGTCCCGCTGCAGCGGGACTCAATGAGCGGGACGCGGAATGCGCTCGCAGTCGCATTTTCGCAGCATTTTATGGCAATGTCCCTTTAACAAAGCACCACATCTTCATGCATGCTCTAGCCGGGCTGAGATACCGCAATACAGGTTGCTCAGATGCTCGTTGTTTCGCAGCCTTTCCCTATGCCTTTGCTGGTGTCTCTTCAGAGTGACTGCGGAAGGTCTGTGCCACTTCCCCGGCTGGGGCTGGGGGAGCCCCTGGCACCGTTCCTTAGGAACGGGGAACAGGGAGGGGGTGCCTTCCCCCGGTCACAGCCGGGCCTGAAGTGACCAGACCGTGAGCCTTGGAACGACTGAACAGACACCAGCAAAGTATTTCCATTTTAACATCAGGGCAAACTACCTCTTTACCTCAGCTGACAAGCATCAACTGTCAATTCTTGGGGAAACTCCTGTTCGTTATGAGGGACACAAGAGGACAGGCCTTTCACTTCAACCTTTTTTAGCTGTGAGCTGCAAAAGAAAGAGTCATTCGGGCCCATCGATTTCATCCTGGCTAAGGTAACCAAAGATACATAAAGCGTGGTTCCGGCCTCTGGGGCAGCAGCTCTCCCTGCTGCAACCGGTCCGCCCAGTTCAATGCCTCTCCTTGTGATTTGGAATAGATATTGTCAACATACGTTCCAGGCCGATAGTATATAATCACCTGAGCTTTCGGCACCCCCACCGCAGCTTTTGCCCACTGTACCGCATCGTTAAGGTAACCCAACTCATCTACCAAATGCAGTCTGAACGCCTGGGTTCCGGAGAAGATTCGCCCGTCTTTCACTGTGGTCAGGTCCGAGTCAGTCATGTTCTTTCTTCCCGCTCGAACCACCTCTAGAAATTTACTCTGGTACTCGTCGATGATTCGTTGAAAAATCACTTTTTCCTCACTCGTTGCCGGCCGGAAGGGAGACCACATGTCCTTTTTATTTCCTGACTTCACCGTCTCTTCCTCAACGCCTACCTTTTCCATTAGTCCCTGTACATTGAATTTAAGTGCTATCGTGCCGATACTGCCGGTCAAAGTAGTTGGCTGGGCCACAATATGGTCGGCCGCACTGGCAACATAATAACCTCCTGATGTGGCCATTCCGAGGAAACAGGCAACAACCTTGACCTTTCTTTCTTTCTTGAACTGCATAATCTCGTGGTGCAGCAAATCACTGGCACTGACTGTTCCTCCCGGTGTATTGATGCGAAGAACGACAGCTTTTACCTCATTGTCCTGGGCCGCCTTTCCCAGTTCCTCCTTCACTCTAGCAACCAGGCTTACCTGTTCTTTGAAACTGCCACCCTTCTTCTCCTCGTCGTAGGTTAGGACTCCGCTTATATCCATTACCAGTACTTTGCCCGGTCCTTCCCCTTCAATAACCTTCTCCTGTAACGGTAATGCTGGCTGATAAAGGGTTACATTAACAAAGGCGCATCCGGATGCGCTCACGCTGAACAATGCCGCTGCCAGATATAAAACCAACAAACCACTCCTTCGCTTTTTCCTTACTTTCATGTCCCTCTCCTTATGGCAGAGTTGACGGTCAATCCCTGTTTTGTTATTAGGCTAAGGTGTCAACTTTTTACACCTTTCGTTCACTGGCTATTGGCGAACTCTCACAATCTAACATCCTGAGGAATAAAACCATGCTTCGTCTTGAAGAAATCAACCAAGCCTCAGCGATCCTGGAAGGCATCGCCTTCGAAACTCCGCTAGTTTATTCCAATTACCTCAGCAGTCGTTTTGATGCCAGAGTCTATCTCAAACTGGAGAATCTCCAAAGGACCGGTTCATTCAAATTCCGTGGGGCTTACCATAAGCTAACAAGAATACGCGACACCCTTGGTCCGAAGGGCGTTGTGGCAGCCTCAGCAGGTAACCATGCTCAGGGAGTAGCCCATGCTGCGCACCTGATGTCCATACCCTCCTCGATCGTCATGCCCGAATGGGCCTCCATCAGCAAACAGATTGCCACCCGATCTTACGGTGGCCAGGTGATCCTCGCCGGCAACAGCCTGACAGAGAGTTTGGACCAAGCCCGCATCTTAGAAGCAGAAGGCCAAACCTTCATTCACCCTTATGACGACGAAGGTATCATGGCCGGTCAGGGGACCATTGGTTTGGAGATTGTCTCTCAGTTACCCGAGGTAGAGACAATCCTGATTCCAGTTGGCGGCGGTGGCCTTATTGCCGGAATTGCCACTGCGGTAAAATCCCTGCGCCCGCAAACATCAATTATCGGCGTGCAGGCAGCTGCCTGCGCTTCGGCCCTGGCTGCTCTCAGGCTGGGTAAACCTGTTAATGTTCCAGCCAAGTATTCCATTGCAGACGGTATCAGCGTCAAAAAAGTAGGACAACTTCCTTTTGCCATTATACAGCGGTTGGTCGACGACATGGTGTCCGTGGAGGAGGAAGAGATCGCCACCGCCATGCTCGAGTTGCTGGAACGCAAAAAGATTTTGGCCGAAGGAAGTGGCGCAGTCCCGCTGGCAGCACTCACGGGCAAGCAACTCAGTAATCTGCGCGGACGGGCGGTGGTTCTTGTTATCAGCGGCGGCAACGTGGACACTCATTTGCTGGCAAGAATCCTCCGGAAAGGGCTATTCAAGAGCCATCGAATCATGAGGTTCTCAGTGCAACTGAGGGATGCCCCTGGTGCCCTCGCTAACCTTATCAAGGTGGTCGCTGACTGCCGCGGCAACATTCTTCACGTCTACCACGATCGCTTGGGGCGGCATCTGCCTGTGGAATTAAGTAGAGTAGAGTTGGAGGTGGAAACCAGGGGCTCGGACCACATTGAAGAACTGCTGAAGGCGCTGAGTGCCAACGGCTATGAGGTTGATACCCGCTGAGCTGCAGTGATCTTTTCCTGTAGTCGACGAAGCTGCTCGTCCTGTGGGGCCATTGCCACAGCTCGCTCGCATTGTGCCAGGGCTTCCTCTAATTCCCGGTTTTGTATCAGTAGCTCTACCAATCTCTGGACAAACAAAGCACTGGCAGGATTAAGTTCAACACTGCGACGGGCTAGAGAAAGGGCCACCTCCAGGTTTGCCTCCGTACGTCCATACAAAAGAGCGAGACCGCTCAGTGCAGCCCCATCTTTCCCATTGATCTTGAGAGCCTTCTTGAAAGCATCCATGGCCTCTTCGTGGTTCCCTTCCTCTAGGAAACACTCACCAAACAATCGCCAAGCTTTAGCCCAATTGGGGTTCAGATCTACGCTGCGCCCAAGGTGAGTCAGGGCCTCTTCCAGCCTATCTTGCTTTCTGCACAGCTTTGCCAGCTGGAAATGGACGGCAGCATTATCAGGTTCCAATTCGGCAGCCAGACTGAAGGCATGCTCAGCCTCGCCCTTGCGTGCTAGGCTTAGTAGGGCGCAGCCCAGATTGTAATGAGCCATGAAATCGTTGGGTTCCAATTCGGTTACCCGGGAAAATTCAGCAACTGCTTCCTCGAGTTTACCCATGTTCGCGTAGCAAACCCCAAGGCTATTGTGGACATTCACATTATCGGGATCCAAAATCAGGGCACTTTGAAACTCCTGCACTGCCTCTTCCAGCCGCCCGCTTTCATAAAACCGATCTCCACTGATATTCATGCTGGTCGCGTCAAAGAGAGTCTGGGTATTGGGCCCGAAGAACCCTGTATGGATCAGTGCCTTGCGGCCGTTGTCCAGCATGTCCTGCTTGGCAAAACCCGGACAGGGATAAAAGCTGATACCCATCTGCACCGTGGTGCTCAACGCCGACTTTACTCGCTTACGAATCGCCCTCCCCCGTTCTTGGGCAGAATCAGCATCGGCGCCGGGCAAAAACACCCCGAACCGATCTGGTCCCGCCCAATCCAACACAGCGCCTGCAGGACACTCACCTGCACTCGCCGCCAGGACACGTTTAGCCCGATGTGCAGCCCCTTTTGAGCCATGCTGCCTCTGCCATACCTCCCAATCGTCTAGCTTGACCAACAGGAGAGCACCCGGTTCGTCGTCGGCAACCAAAGAGGATAGCCGCTTTTCAATGGCTGACTCTAATTTTACCAACCCTCGTTCACGAAGTGCTTGGTAAGCCAATATTTTCTCATCCTTCTTCTTTGCCGTCTCCGCCGCCAGGGTTGCCCGTCGAATCACTTCCTCGGCTGCGGTCAATTCCACGCCGAGATCGCTCTTTTCCCAGGGGAGTGAGGGTCCATCGTCGTAAAAATCTTCAGGAAAACGTACTACTCCCGCCGCCAGGTCCCAGTCCTCGCCACCTCTCTCTGTCTCCCTGTCACTGCCTCCCAAGGTTTGCTGCAGCCGCTCAGCCCAAAGATGAGCATCTCCTGCATTTGCCTTAGGCCAATAGATTCCAACATAGCCACCTCCCAGGTGTGCCGCCAGGACCTCATTTGGCAGGGACTCCGCCAGTTGCGGACCCAGTTGCTTCCAGATTGGTCCGGCTCCAGCCCACGGCTCCGGGGCTGGGGTGACAGTAAAACAGATGAAGGTAAATTGCGCTACCCTGGGGCCGTCGCCAAGCAATCGCCTGGGAGTCAAACTGCCACCATTCTCTGCCAGGTCAATTACCCGGCTTACCTCCTTCATCAACACCTCTCGCCGCCACAATGAAGTTTCCCCATCTCTCCAACCTCTTTTTTCCCATTGCAATCTGTCAATACAGAGGCGAGCTAGTCGCTCCAGAAACACCAGGTTTTCAGCCTCCGCATACTTCTGGTCTACCTCTTCAGCAAAGAGGACTCCCACCACTCCATCACCTCGAACCAGGGGAAGCAGAAGCCAGCCGAGTTCCTTTTCATAGGAAGGTCGCCGGCTGAGAATCACTTCATTGACTACCTTCAATAGAGCTTTCGGAGAATGGTTCTGGCTCAGAAGACTGTAGTCAGGGAAAGGAGGAAGAATGGTGAGTTGTCGGCAGCCCAGCAGATCAGCCATCTCTTGTTGGAAAACACTTTGTTGGTCCATCGTATCCGCCGGAGTCAACTCAATGGAGTAGAGTCCCATGGCAATCCTCGTAGCATAAGTTTCAGAATCTTGTTTGCAGCACCAAACCAAGGGAAAGAGCCATCAAGGAAAACTACGCGGAATGAAGCCTATCAAATTCGAATATCGAAATCCCATCTCAATTTAGGAATGTAGGGATTCAGAAATTCAGGAATCAAATGGCATTGCGTCCCAATTCCTCAATTTGCTTCGGACTTCGGATTTGTGACCTTAGTCTTTGCCCCATGGGGTTTTTTTTGCTTGAGAAAAAGATCCCCTCTTAGTCTAGTCAAATATCCAGCTTGGCAGCTGCAGCAACAATGGCCTCCTCATCGCCTGGCTGCAAAGTCCTTACATCCAGCAAGAAGAGCTCCTGTTCCACCCGGCCTATAATGGGCGGCACATATCCTCGAAAGTGAGTCTCCAAGCGGGCCGCTGACGCTTCTTTGGAGCTGATGGCCACCAGTTTGGTAGGAAGTGTCTGAGTCGGCAGGGCTCCACCGCCTACCATCGAGGAGCCATCCATTATTGTCACTTCAATTGACTCAGGGATGTTGGCCTGCAGCGCTTTTGCCAAAACCTGGGCTCGATCTAGCAGAGTTTTCTGGTCGGTGGCAATCATTTTAAGGGTGGGGATGGCCTGGATGGCAGTATCTTCGTCTCGATAGAGCCTGAGGGTGGCCTCTAGAGCCGCCAGGGTCAACTTGTCAACTCGAAGGGCACGGGTGAGCGGATTTCGTCTCAGTTCCGCAATGAGCTCTCTCCTCCCCAAAATAATTCCCGCCTGCGTGCCTCCCAATAGTTTGTCACCACTAAAGGTAATTACATCCGCACCAGAACGGACCGTGTCTTGGACCAGTGGTTCTCCCTGGAGCCCAAAAGGAGTGACATCAACAAAGCAGCCGCTGCCCAGATCCTGCATGACAGGGACTTCATGTTTCCGCCCCAGTTCCACCAGTTCCTCGAGACCCACTTCAGCAGTGAATCCGACGATCTGGTAGTTACTGGCGTGCACATCCAGCAGGAGTGCGGTTTCAGGACCGATAGCTCCTTCATAGTCAGCAAGGTGGGTCCGATTGGTGCAGCCTACCTCCCTGAGACGGGCGCCGCTCCGAGACATGATGTCGGGGATCCGGAATGAGCCGCCGATCTCAACCAACTGTCCTCTCGACACCACAACTTCCTTGCCCTGAGCCAAGGTGTTGAGGGCAAGCACCACTGCGCCCGCATTATTATTGACTACCAGAGCCCCCTCTGCGCCAGTTATTTCACACAATATGGCCTCGGCATGGACATAGCGAGACCCCCTTCTCCCCACCTCCAGATCGTACTCCAAGTTGGAGTAGCCGCTACCGATGAGCTGCAGCCTGTCCAAGGCGTCCTGACAAAGAAGTGAACGGCCCAAATTGGTATGGACGATGATACCTGTACCATTAATAACCCGACGTAGGGTAAAAGAGGCCAGGTGCTGTATTTCCGTGAGAATCTCTTTCACCAAGTTAGCCTGTTCGAATTCCTGCGAGTCAAAGGCGGCCTTTTCGTTCAGGATGGCTTGCCTATTCCGGTCCAGAACGTTCCGAACCGCTCGCACCACCAGCGTGCGAGGATAGGTCTCCACTGCCTCACTGATAACTTCTTGACGTAATAATTCGTCAACCGCCGGTAGAGAACGCAGCATTTCCTTGTTGTCCGAACCCACTATAACACTCCATCCTCAAAAGATCGGTCGAACTCGTAATCGATCTTAGAGAGGAACAATAAATTATACAGAACCCGAAAAATAGCCTTCTCTTCTTTCTAGAGCTTAGCTAAAACTGTGCCATCATGAGCGCTGACTTACTAATTTAAGCTAAGGGCAACCCAGCAACGGATAGGTCACAGAGTTGGCACTCTACTACTACAAAAGTGCTGAAATAGCAAGGATTTTTGGGAATTCCACGTCTTATGGAGTCCAAGGGCCAGTCAGCCAGGAAGATTCATCTTAGCCCGGATATTTCATGAATTGCTGTCGCGAGACCACGAAACTGGGAACCCGCTTGCGGGACTGAGCGGAGCGCAGCGAGCGCGAA
>CAMYLW010000027.1 GCA_947259475.1 Thermodesulfobacteriota bacterium | reverse complement strand
GGTGGCCAGTGCTCCGAAAATAAAGGTGTCGTTGGGACAAGGGGAGAATCCGAGCTTTAGAGTTTTCATGGAAGCATTACCTAAAATGTCTAAATGGAAAATGCCTAAAATGAACTAAAAAATCAAAGAATCCAGGAGTCAGGAGTCAGTAGCCAGGAGTTGATAGAAATTACATATTAAAATGATTAAGGTTACAGCGTTTGGATTTAAGCTTTTTTGTTTTTTTTCTGACACCTGACACCCGAAACCTTTAATTCCTCAATCTGCAATCTAAAAACCAAATAACAGTACGTGACTAGAAAACCTGGTCATACCTTGTCCCAGTTTTCCAGGAGATACAACACGGCTTTTTGACAATTATCCAGAGATCTTGCCAGTTGCCATCTCTTTTTGTTTCGATCACCGGCCCAGTTGCTCAGACCGCGGAGCTCCAGAAAAACCACCTGATAACGAAGGCACACTTGGGCTACTGCTGCACCTTCCATATTCTCGCACAGAGCCCCAAAGCGATCACCCAAAAGACGAGCCTGAGCCAGGCTGCCACTCACCCCTGACACTGTGACGAATGGCCCTTCATGTATTTGGGCCGCAGTGGAGGCAGGTTGCCATTCGTTGAGTAATCGCCGGGCCCGCTCCAATTCCGGCCGATCCACCGGGATTCGGTTGAAGATCGGTCCCTCTGTGGTCTTTGCCAGAGGGATGCCGATGGCATCGAGGGACTGCCAGCTACTGAGAGTGACGACACCCTCGTCTCCCAGGATTTCCTCACTGGCCAGGGCCAGATCGTTGAGCTCAACATCTGTATGGGGATATGCTCCTGCTGAGCCCCACATCCAGAGACGAGAAACAGGAAAGCTCGCCAGAATGTTTGCTGCCGCGGCAGCAGCGTTGATCTTGCCGAGACCACTGAAGGCGAGAAGTACCTGGTTGCCAGCAAGTTTTCCAGTGTGTATTTCGAAGTCACCCTTGAGAATAATCTGTTTATCCTGAAGATTAGAAAGTAGAAGCTCGCCCTCGCCAGGGAGAGCTGCCATGAGAGCAAGGGGCGCTGAACCTCTGTCAAAATCCATCGCTATCTCCCTTCAACTACGAACCACGTTAGAAAGCCGCAATCCCACATCCCACACCTCTATCACAGAGGTCAGAAGTCGGAGATCAGAGATCAGCTTTACCCCTGACCTCTGACGTCTGATCTCTGACTTCTTTCTCTATGCTCCATGCCCAATGACAGCGAAGCGAAACTGGGAACCCGCTTGCGGGACTGAGCGGAGCGGAGCGAGCGCGAAGAAATGACCTATTGACGCCGAAGGCAAGTGACGCGAAGCTCGATGAGAGCTGAGCTCTGTGCGCCCCGTTCTTAAGTCAGAGCAACTTCCCCAAATAATTGAACGTGCTATGCGGCTGGGGGCAGTGCTGACGCTCTACCCCCTTCATGACAGTGTGGATTTCTTGAGGTTGCAGTGGTTGTCCTCGTACATCCACCACAAAATCCCGCACACCCAGTTTGCGAAGCTCTGGGACATGATCAAAAAGACAGAGAGGACGATCAGAGCGGACCGGGGTAAGTCCTGCCTTCCATCTATGCTGAAGTCGCTCTCGACCCGAGGGCCGACTGGCGTATCCTTCACGACCTCGTATCCTCAGTCGGCTAGTGAAAAGAGGTGGCCAGCCATAAACAGTTAGCAGAGGGGTCAATCCCTGCACAGCCGGTATCAGTTTGCGAAGATTATCCCGGTCGTTTTCCAGAGAAAGAATCAAAAATTGGCAGCCCATCTCTCGCAACAGGGAGCAAGCTTGTGAGTTAAGCACATTAAAGGTGTAGTCGGCCATGAGCAATTCAGGAGGCCTGGTAAAAAGACTTAGGTGTCCCCAGTTTGCCACAACCCAGCGGCTATATCCCATTTGCTGAAATCGTCGCACCTGGTCATGATAAAAGTCCAAGTCCTTCTCGTGGATGATTGCCGGCAAGACCCAGAAAAACCGGTCTCTCTTTTTTGGTGGCAATTTTCGTTTCGACAGAGAGAGGAGATTGGCCTGAGTGGCCTGGAGCAAAATCCAGTGGGCCCCCGAGTGTAAAGAGACATTGAGAAGATTTAGTTGAGAGATCCGGAGGTAAAGAACAATTTGCTGGTCTTTCCCTTGTTTGTTTTTTGGCTTGTCCAGAATTTCTCTCGCAAAGCTAGGGGAACCACCAAGCTGCGCAGGTGTTGCAGTTTGCTTTCTGAGAATGCCACGAAGCTTGGCCGCTGATAATCTCTTGCCCAGTTTAGATCTGGTTTTGAAGAGACGATCGCCACGGCGAGCACCAGCAATTCGTGCAACAGTGACAACTGCTCCGGTGTCCGCCTCGGTCAGTCTCTGACCTTTTAAGACCATATTCTTGATGGTAAAGGCTGCTTTTTTCACCTCTTCATCAGAGTCCAGTCGGACTCGGTCACCCTCTGTAAGTGGAGAGCGTAACCGCAGCGCCATGCTGTTTCCTCGCACCCAGTCGACCTTGGCAGCCAGCTTACCACTGGCACCACTACGATGAGGCGTTATGATCTCCTTGTGCTGGTCGGCCAGCAAAAAGCCCCGAGTGGGTTTCCGACCGTAAGCCTCCTGGAGGATTTGTCGGGCTTCAACAATGGCCTCGGCCTCATTGCCAGGTGCAGCATCCAAAACAAGACGATAGGCGGTTACCACCGGTGCAACGTAAGATGCCGGCTTCATCCGGCCCTCAATCTTGAAGGCGGCAAGTCTGAGTTTGCGTAATCTGGGGATCAGTTCGATGGCAGAGAGGTCGTTGGCGGAGAAAAGGTATCCTTGTTGTCGGCCTGAACGATACAAACGTCTGCACGGCTGTGCACATCTACCCCGCAAGCTGCTGTGTCCACCATAAAAGGAACTGGCTAGGCACAGCCCTGAATAGGAGAAGCACAAAGCACCGTGGACAAAAATTTCTAGCTCCAGACTGGTACTGGCAGCAATGTGGTCAAGTTCATCAATGGTTAACTCTCGGGCCAAAACGACCCGTTGAAAACCCATGCTTTGCAGTTGCTCAACCCCGGCATGGTTGTGCACGGTCATCAAGGTGCTTGCATGTATGGTAAGGTTAGGGAAGTAGAGGCGACAGAGACGGGCAACTGCTCCATCCTGGATGATAAGCCCATCCGGCTGAATCTGGGCGAGACCAGAAAGGACACCGATCAGATCTGCCAGCTCATCTTCACGTACTATGGCGTTCAGGGCCACATAGAGTTTGACCCCATGCCCATGAGCGTATTCCTTCAGTCGGGCTATCTCCTCCAGGGTGAAATTGGCCGCTAGGGCTCTAGCGCTGTGATGGCGATGACCCACATAAATGGCGTCAGCTCCATGCTCCAGGGCGGCGAAAAAGCTCTCTATATTGCCGGCAGGTGCGAGCAATTCTGGGTTATATCGCTGTTCTGGAAGGCTTTTGGTCATAGGGTCCCAAATACGCAGAGCGCATAGCGTCTCGCCGAGACGGAGACGAAAACCACTCTTGTCGTTATCCGTTATTTGTTATCCGTCTCCCCTTATTAGATATCAGTAACAGAAAAGCAATTGGGTGGGGGAGAGAAAGGATTCCTCAGTTCACCAACAACCAATAACGATTAACGTATAACCTCTTTCCAATTATTTCTGGCTACTGCCGAGCTCCGGAGATTTTAAAGCCACGGAGGGGTTTACCTACTCAGAATCAGAAAGTGGTTTCCAGGTTTCTTTAAAGATAGTCCAGCGGCCTCGATGCCAGCGAAGACGGAGGGTTTTTAGGCCAGAGTCCTGATGTGTGTCTGAGCGGTATACTTGCTTCGAGATTACGACTGCTGTGGAGTCATTCATCTCTGCCTTGACATCATTGAGCTCAATGACCCTTTCCGAAGTGCGACTAAAGAGCTGCCTCTTATATTTTTTCCAACCCTTTAACCCCATGTCGCGCGTTCTAAATTGAGGGTGATAGCAGGCCAGATATGAGGAAAGATCTCCTTGCTCCCAGGCCTCACGCCATTGTTCAACGAAAAGAAGCACAGACTCTTCCGCAGCATCTCCATCTTCAGGGGGTTTTGCAGCTAGCCGCAATGGCGGGGGCGCTGCACGACCAGATCTGTGCCATTCCTCGCCCAGGATGCGGTATTCCTCAGAATTTTGAACCAGATACAGATGTTTGAAACCGCGGGATGCGAACCGGTCAGAGCGGTAGGTCATGTCAGCAGTAGCCAGAACCACGTCTCCCTGGCGAAATAACCTAATGTCGCTGAGCTGAACAGAGATCTTTTTGTAACGTTGGTTAAGCCAGGCCTTCTTTTTCCTCCATCCCTGCAGGTCCAGATTCTTCCACCGAAAGTCAGAGGCGTAGTAGGAAAGATAGCTATCCAAATCCTTTTGAGACCAGGCCTGGCTCCAGCCATTGACTGTTTCCAAGAGCAATTGACCCTGGTGGAGTAGAGTACTGCGGTCCTCATACTTCAGTTCTTGCTCAACTATAATAGGAGTGTTCCAGAGCTTGATGTAAGAATCAAGTTGCACAACGTCTCCATTGACCAGAACAATGCAGCCGTTGGTGCTACGCTCCTGCAGTTCTTCATTGGTACCATGCACCCAGATGTTATTGCCCCCCTTGCTTCTCCGTCTATCCATGAGATTAGGATAGCTCATGGGGAAGGCCCTGGCGCCGTAGGTTGAAGTAAGGTATTTCTCGCCAACGGCCTTGGTAAAGAAATATATGCCTTCCGGGGTTTTGCTGTCGCCGCTAATCTGTTTATCGCCTGGATTTTCACCGGTGGCACACCCATAGGTGGCCACAAGTCGGTAGTCTCCATCAAAGTGATAAATGAAGATCCGTTGGGAACTCTTTTCCACCAGAATTACGTGGTGCGGACTGGCGTGGGGAGAGATAAGCAGATTGGCTGGCAGTTTAGAGGCAGTACCACCAGCAGGGATGCCAGTTAGGAGCAGCACTGAAGTCAGCCAGGTGAGCTTGGCGAATCTCGCTGTAATTCCTTTTCGCATGGTTTTGTGCGTCTCATGGCTACTGATTCACAAGATCCTATTCTTCTCCAAAAACCTGAGAGAAAATGGTATCGACGTGTTTCAGAAAGTAATTAAGGTCAAAAAGCTTCTCCAGTTCACCCTTAGAAAGATGCTCCATAACTTCTGGATCGGCAGCAAGTTGATCTTTGAAGCTGCAATCTTCATTCCACGCGGCCATGGCATTGCGCTGTATGAGGCGATATGCCTCATCACGGTCTAGACCACCCTCGGTCAGAGCCAGCAAGACAAGCTGCGAAAAGAAAAGGCCGCCAGTACTCTCCAGATTGGCTTTCATCCTGTCTTTATAAACCACTAATTTGTCCAACAGGTTGGTGAGACGATGAAGCATATAATCCAGCAGAATGGTGCTGTCAGGAGCAATGACCCGCTCCACCGAAGAATGGCTGATGTCGCGCTCGTGCCAGAGGGGGATGTTTTCCATGGCAGCCATTGCATTAGAGCGGACTAACCTGGCCAGACCACTGAGATTTTCACTGCCAATCGGGTTGCGTTTGTGTGGCATGGATGAAGAGCCCTTCTGTTCCTTGGCGAAGTACTCTTCAGCCTCCAGGACCTCTGTGCGCTGGAGATGGCGGATTTCGATGGCAATTTTCTCTATGCTGCTGGCAACGATAGCCAAGGTAGAAAAATATTCAGCGTGACGATCACGTTGAATAATTTGAGTGGAAATCGGTGCTGGCTTCAAGCCCAACTGGACGCAAGCTAATTGTTCTACCTCAGGATCCACATTTGCATAGGTGCCAACTGACCCGGAAATCTTGCCGACACTGATGGTTTGTTGGGCACGACGGAGTCGTTGTCTGTTGCGATTCATTTCCGCGTACCAGAGCGCCAATTTTAGCCCGAAGGTAACCGGTTCAGCATGTATCCCATGGGAACGACCTATCATCACCGTATCCCGATGCTCGAAGGCTCGCCGTTTGAGGACTTCAAGTAGGACCTGGATATCATCCAACAGGATATCTGCTGCCTCTCTGAGTAGTAGGGCGAGACTGGTGTCCAGAATATCAGAAGAGGTCAGTCCCAAGTGGATATAGCGGGCGGAATCTCCCACGTGCTCAGCCACAGAGGTAAGGAAGGCAATAACGTCGTGGTGTACCTCACGCTCAATTTCGTCGATGCGATCCACATCGAAGTCTGCCTTGTCGGCAATCTCCTGGGCTGCTTGGGAAGGTATCTGTCCTAACTGAGACATGGCAGCCACCACAGCCAGCTCCACATTTAACCACTGGCGGTAGCGGTTTTCCTGTTCCCAGATGCGGCCCATTACTGGACGGGTATATCTTGGGATCATAATCTCGTCTTCTTGCTCTCAGTGAGTGTTGGCTTTTCTGCTGTAAAAGGTTGCTCGCTTATATCACAAGAATACCCATTGAATCAAGGAGTTATGAAGAGATTTTGGATTTTGGATTTCTGATTGCGGAATTAAAGGTTTCAGGTGTCGGGTGTCAGGTGACAGCACTAAACGGTAAATCGTTATCGAGCATCAAGTCTCTCAAATCCCCAATCCGAAATTCGAAATCCGCAATCTTTTACTCTTCTGGGTTGCTTTGCTTAATGAATTCATCTAGTCGGATCACCTTGGCAGGGGAGGAGGGCGGTGAGGCGAAACTGCCACGTTCATCGCGCGTTTTGAGATCATCCACATGGAGCCTCAGCTGGTCATTTTCGGCGATGAGATCTTCAATCTGCTCTTCTAACAACCGCCAGGAAAGTTCAAGTTCGGTGAAATCTATCTCCAAGTGGATGAGCTGATTCAGCCTTCTTATCAGGGCAGCGCAGAGTTTGTAGTTAGTACCCTGCAGGTAAGAGGCAGCATGAGCCCAGATGCTAATGGACTGCATGTTGAATTCCTGTGCCTTGGCAAGGAATAAGGAGTGTATGGCACTCGGACCGATATAATCTATGAGCCCTACAGGTTCATCGAGTTCGCGAAGTTTCTGGACATCATCCAGGGAAGCGCCAACAGCTGAGATTTTCTCTTCATTATGAAGCACTTCGTCATGAAGCCCACCTAGGGTTATGAAAGCTTTAACCTGATAACGCTGGCAGAGTTCCATAAAAGCCTTGACGTATTGGTTCCAGCGCAATTGTGGCTCGGGACCGTAAAATAAAATCAGGTCTGAACCTTGGGGTCTTGTCGAATAATAAAATCGGCTTCGTGGCAGGTCCAAACTTTTCAAATGTCCGTTGTGAATGGTCACGAGAGGACGATTGGCGGAGAAAAGATAAAAATCGTCAGAACGAAAGGTAGCCAACTTTTCTGCCTGCAACCGTTCCACAATGTAGGCAATGGTGCTGGTGGCCACCTCGCCGGCATTCCCCCAACCGCCAAAACCAGCCACCAATGCCGGTTCATGGAGTGAGGGTTCGGCAAAATAATGAATTTCGTCCATAGAGGCAAGCTTTATACTAGCGTGGTCAGTAAAATTACGGGTCAAGAATCAAAGTCAGTGTAGCCTCTTTTTTTCTAACTGGCAAGTGACCGCCGGCTTAGTTCCTGGGAGGCGTGACAGTGATTGACAGTATATAGCCATTGTGGCATAGTACCTTCGTCACTTGGGAGTCAGACCTGCAACTACATGTCGACGACTCCAATCATATCACCTTCTATTACTCTGAATAGCCTGGATGGATCAATGCCGTTAGGGCCGGTCGGACGGACCACCCCGTGTCCACCCTCCTTCCATGACAGGCTCTGAACTGTTTCGTAATTTTTCCATCAGGCACACTCAAGGTCTTTCCTACAGCAAGGGAGAGAAACTATGGCAAAGTATGTCTACTTTTTCGGAGAGGGTAAGGCTGACGGTACCAAAGAGATGAAGGCTCTTCTTGGCGGCAAGGGAGCAAACCTGGCCGAGATGACTAACCTGGAAATCCCAGTGCCGCCCGGTTTCACCATCAACACCGATGTCTGCGCCTTTTACAAAGATCCCCAAAGATACCCGGCGGAGATTAAAGCAGAGGTGGATGAGGCCCTAGCCAGAGTGGAGAGTACACTGGGGTTGAAGTTCGGCGATCCTAAAAATCCACTGCTGATGAGCGTGCGCTCCGGTGCGGCCATCAGCATGCCGGGGATGATGGACACCGTCCTCAACCTAGGTCTGAACGACGAGACCGTAGCCGGCCTCGTCGAGCAGTCGGGGAACCCGCGTTTTGTCTATGACAGCTACCGGCGTCTAATTAGCATGTACGGGGACGTGGTCATGGGCCTCAAACCGGAGTCCAGGGACGACATCGATCCCTTTGAGGAGATCCTGGAAGATCTGAAAAAAGAGGCCGGGGTGGAATTGGACCTGGAGCTGTCAGCGGACGACCTCAAAGAGCTGACCGTACGCTACAAGGAGGCCATCAAGAGCAGGCTAGGTGTGGAATTTCCCCAGGACCCCAGGGAGCAACTCTGGGGGGGTATCGGTGCTGTGTTTTACTCCTGGAACATCCCCCGAGCCGTGGCTTACCGGGAGCTGAACAACATACCCGATGACATGGGAACCGCGGTAAATGTTCAGGCTATGGTATTTGGAAACCTTGGGGATGACTCGGGGACCGGCGTGGCCTTCACCCGCAACCCGGCCACCGGTGACAATACCTTCTACGGCGAGTATTTAATGAACGCCCAGGGCGAGGACGTGGTGGCAGGTACCAGGACCCCCCAGCCCATCAACAAGCTCCAGAAGGGCGACCGCGACGTTATGTCCCTGGAAGAGGAAATGCCTGATATATATGATGAGTTGGACTCCATAAGAAAGAAGCTGGACTCCCACTACCAAGAGATGCAAGACATCGAGTTCACCATCCAGAAGGGAAAGCTCTGGATGCTCCAGACCCGCTCCGGGAAACGTACCGGAGTCGCCTCGGTGAGAATTGCGGTGGAAATGGTGGAGGAGGGTCTCATCTCGAAAGAGGAGGCTCTCATGCGGGTGGAGCCCGAGCAGCTCAACCAGCTCCTCCAGCCCACCTTCAATCCCGCGGAGAAGGATAAAATTATCGATGCAGGCAAACTCTTGGCCGTGGGCCTCAATGCGGGTCCAGGTGCTGCTTCGGGAAAGGTGGTCTTCAACGCAGAAGACGCTGTTGAGTGGGCCGAACGGGGAGAGAAGGTTATTTTGGTACGCTGGGAGACCTCACCAGACGACATCCGCGGTATGGACGCCGCCCAGGGGATACTCACGGCCAGAGGCGGGATGACATCCCATGCTGCTTTGGTGGCTCGCCAGATGGGCAAGGTTTGCGTGGCCGGTTGCGGAGCTCTGGAGATCAGCTACAAGGACCGCCAGATAGGGGTGGAAGGTAAGCAGGTGGTCAAGGAGGGCGATTGGATCTCTCTGGACGGCAGCGCGGGCCAGGTGATCCTAGGCCAAATACCCACTTACCCCTCGGAAGTATACAGAGCGGTCATCGAGTGCACTATAGATCCAATGGACTCCGTCATCTGTCAGGCCTTCGGCAAGCTTCTCACCTGGGCCGACGAGGTGCGCACACTGGGCATAAGGACCAACGCCGACGAGCCGGAGCAGTGTGAAGTGGCCATCGCCTTCGGTGCCGAGGGCATAGGACTGACCCGTACTGAGCACATGTTCTTCATGGAGGATCGCATTACTTCCATGCGGGAGATGATTCTCGCCGACACCAAGGAGGATAGAGAAAAGGCTCTTGCCAAACTCCTGCCCATGCAAAGGGAGGACTTTCTCGGCATCTTCAAGGCGATGAACGGTAAACCTGTCACAATCCGCACCCTGGACCCACCCCTGCACGAGTTCCTGCCCCACGATGAAGCGGGCATAGCTGACCTGGCAAAGTCGCTTTCGGTGCCAGCGCAAGAAGTGGAGGCTCGGGTGGAATCCCTTGCAGAGTCTAACCCCATGCTGGGACACAGGGGCTGTCGGCTGGGTATAGTTTACCCTGAAATCACTGCAATGCAGGCCAAGGCCATCTTGGAGGCGGCCTGCGTCGCAGCCAAAGCGGGGATTAAGGTCTTTCCGGAGATAATGATCCCCCTGATATGTGGGGTGGAAGAACTGAAGCACCAAAAAGAGGTGGTGCTAAAGGCGGCAGAGGAGGTCTTCGCCGAGCAGGGCATGGAAGTGGAGTTCAGTGTAGGCACCATGATCGAGATACCCCGCGCGGCCCTCACAGCCGACGCCATAGCCGCGGAGGCGGAGTTCTTCTCCTACGGCACCAACGACCTTACCCAGACCGTTTACGGCATAAGCCGAGACGACTCAGCCAAGTTCCTTTACCCATACATTGAAGGCGGTATCTGGCCGGATGATCCCTTTGATAAGCTCGATCAGACTGGGGTCGGGCAGCTTGTGGATATGGGTGTCCGGCTGGGGCGTTCCACCAGGCCCGACCTCAAAGTGGGTATATGCGGTGAGCACGGTGGTGAACCCAGTTCCATAGACTTTTGCCACCGGGTGGGCCTCGACTACGTTAGCTGCTCACCTTTCAGGGTGCCCATTGCTCGACTGGCCGCGGCCCAAGCGGCGTTGAGAAACGATTAGCGGCATACATTTCGAAAACATTTCGCCGAAACGGCCCGCAGGGAAGAAAGATGCACTCCCTCCGGGCCTTTTTTTAGGCGAAGTCCAGCCACGGTCAGGTCGCCCCTGCGGCTAAAACGGAATTTGGATAGGTAAGGAGGAGCAAACCAAGATGGACAAAAGAGGTTTAGACCTTGTAATCCCCGGGTGGGGGACGCTTGAGGTGCAGAATGCTCTCTTTGATCTGAATGGCACGCTGGCCCTGGACGGAATCTTGCCGGAGGACGTCAAGGAAAGGCTGCACCGCCTGCAGGAAATGCTTGCGGTTTATGTGGTTACTGCTGATACTCATGGGACAGTTACAGATCTATTGAGGGATTGTGCTAACCTTGAGATTGCGAGGATTGAGGTTGGAAACGAGGCCGAGCAAAAATGCGACCTTCTTGAAAAACTTGGAGCTTCACATACGGTTGCTTTTGGCAACGGTGCCAATGACGCTTTAATGCTCCGTAAGGCCTGTCTGGGGATTTGTGTGATGCAAGGGGAAGGAACCGCCTTGCAGGCTTTTCTGGCCGGAGATATTTTCGTGCGTAGTGCAGATGAGGCTTTAGATCTGCTGCTGAACCCGGCCCGCCTGG